>JAGNSU010000083.1:0-3628 GCA_017987895.1 Flavobacteriales bacterium
GCCTGCTCCTGAACGTGGGCGTCCCGCAATGGCTGGGCTGGACCCTCTCGGTGATCTGGATGATCGCGCTGTTCATGGGTCTGTACATCGGCCTGAACCTCGCCAAGGACTTCAAGAGCGACCAGCCATTGCACACCGAGATCCCGCTCGTTCAGCCGCAGGGCCAGACGTTGTACTTGAGCAGCTTGGAACAGGAAGGCGAGGACGGCGAGTGGACCGTGGGCTTCGACAAGGGCTATGTGGAATGGGACATCGAGAACCTGGTGACCACCAGGGACAGCGTTCATCTCGGCTATGCCGAACTGGATGTGGTCCCGAGCCCCGACTCCCTCTACCATCTTCTTATGGAGCGCAACACCCAGGCCCGCTCCATGAAATCATCCCTGGCGCGCTCCGGCCGGATCACCTGCAACGTGCAGCAAACGGATTCGCTATTGCGCTTCTCGCCCTGGCTGAACTTCCCCCGTGCGGACAAGATCCGCGGACAGCGCGTGCGCTTCACCGTGCAGGTGCCGGTAGGTCGGGCCGTCCACTTCAATCCGGGCATCGGCCCCCTGCTCGATGACGTGGACAATGTGACCAATACCTATGACCGGGACATGGTGGGCCGCACCTGGACGATGACCTCCGGTGGCTTGAGCGGAAGCGTGCGCCCCGAACAGGTTCCCGATGATCTCGCCCCTCCTGCCCTGGTCCCCGCACCCGAAGCACCCGAGGCGGCACCCACCGAGAAGCGCGAAGCGGACGCGCGCACCACCAGCGCCGACCACACCTACAGCATGCCCAGCCTGATGACCATCCTGCTGCGCAAGATCTGATCGAAGCACCTGTTCCTACGGCAACGAGGGGTCGTCCGTCAGGACATGGGGTCGCCCCGTTCTCCATGTGAGGACGGGGCGGCGTGCATTTTTAGGGTCGCTTCATCCTGCGGGAATATGGACGCAGGAGCACCGATCTATCTTGCGCCCCGTCATGTTCCGCGCCCGCAATTGGATCTTTTACGTGCTCACCATCGCGGGTTGCCTCGCGCTGATGTACGTGATAGTCGGCCAGGGCATCGGGTTGCAGGACATCAAAGTGGAGCTGCTGAACAAGCCGGTGGACCAAGGGTATTGGAACAATTTCAAGGAGACCTACAAGGAGAACCTTACGCATCCGTTGGCGATCCTGCTGTTGCAGATCCTCACCATCATCGTTACGGCGCGTGTCTTCGGGTTCCTATGCCAGAAGATCGGTTTGCCGAGCGTGGTGGGCGAGATCGCGGCGGGCATCTTCCTGGGGCCTTCCTTTCTGGCGGACCATTTCCCTGCCTACTCCGAGTTCCTTTTCCCCCCGGGATCGCTCGGGAACCTGCACGTACTGAGCCAGATCGGCCTCATCCTTTTCATGTTCGTCGTGGGCATGGAACTGGACCTCGGCGTGCTGCGCAACAGGGCGCAGGACGCTATAGTGGTGAGCCATGCCAGCATCATCTTCCCCTTCTCGCTCGGGTTCGGTCTGGCCTACTTCATGTACACGGGGTTCGCACCCGGTGGTGTGCAGTTCCTTTCGTTCGCGCTTTTCCTGGGCATCGCCATGAGCATCACGGCGTTCCCCGTGCTGGCGCGCATCGTGCAGGAACGTGGGCTGCAGCGAACGCGGTTGGGTGCATTGGCCATCACCTGCGCCGCTGCGGATGACATCACCGCCTGGTGCATCCTGGCCGTGGTGATCGCGATCGTGAAGGCCGGCAGCATCGTGAGCAGCGTGTACACCGTGCTGATGGCCTTGGCCTACGTGATCCTGATGGTGCGCCTGGTCCGTCCGTTCCTGCGGAAGTTGGGGGACGTGTACGCCGACCGCGAAAGTCTGAGCAAGCCCATTGTCGCGGTGTTCGTGGTCATCCTGCTCTGCTCCGCCTACACCACCGAGGTCATTGGCATCCACGCGTTGTTCGGAGCGTTCATGGCCGGGGTGATCATGCCTGTGAACCAACGGTTCCGCAGCATCTTCATCGAAAAGGTGGAGGACCTGGCGGTGGTGCTGCTGCTGCCCTTGTTCTTCGTGTACACCGGCTTGCGCACCGAGATCGGTCTGCTCAACAGCTTCGAACTGTGGAAATGGTGCTTCGCGATCCTCGCCGTGGCCGTCACGGGCAAGTTCCTGGGGAGCGCGTTGGCCGCGCGTTTCGTCGGCCAGTCATGGCGCGAGAGCATGATCCTGGGGGCCCTGATGAACACCCGCGGCTTGATGGAACTGATCGTCCTCAACATCGGCTACGACCTCGGCGTATTGAGCCCGGAGATCTTCGCGATGCTGGTGATCATGGCCTTGGTCACCACCTTCATGACGGGTCCCACGCTCACCCTGATCGATCGGCTCTTCCCGAGCGCCACAAAGCCCGATGCGCTGGTCGCGGAGGAAGCGCGACGCTTCCGGATCCTGGTCCCCTTCGGCGATCCGGAGCGCGGGCGCAACATGGTGCGTGTGGCCCACGCCTTCCTGAAACGGAACGAGAACGCCAGCGTGGTCGCGTTGCACCTCACGCCCAGCAGCGAGGTGAACCAGTACAACCTGGCGGAGCGCGAACGCGATAGTTTCCGCGCCATCCGGAAGGAGCAGAAAGAGTCAAAGGTTCCCTTGGAAGTGATCTTCAAGCCCAGCACGGACATCGACAAGGAGCTGATCACCATTGCCAACGCGGGCAACTTCGATCTGATGATCGTGGGCGTGGGCCGGAGCATTTACGAGGGCACCTTGCTGGGCCGTCTGGTAGGGCTCACCAGCCGGATCATCGATCCGGAACGTTTGATCGGCACGCTCACGGGCCGGGAACGCCTTTTCGAACAAGCCGAGTTCGAGGACCGCGTGCGTCAGATCGTCAAGGAGACCCGCATCCCGGTGGGTATTTACGTCGACAAGGGTCTCGAGCGCATGCAGAACGTGGTCATACCGCTCTTCGGTCTGGGCGATAGCTTCCTGCTCACCTATGCGCAGAAGCTCCAGCTGAACCAGGGCGCGCGGATCACCCTGCTCGATCTGGCCAACGTCTTCCAGCAGAACCCGGAATTGCGCAACATCGTGGAGAGCATGCAACGTGCGGAGCACGGCAGCATGGAGGTGCGGAACGGACCGATCGATGGCGGCAGCCCGCTCAAGGACCAGGAGTTCATGCTGATCGGCCTCGATAGCTGGAAACGGGCCGTGCAGAGCGAGGCCACCTGGCTTTCGCAAGCGCCGAGCATGTTGATCATGCGGGCATGAACTGGGCTGAAGTCATTGTCGGCGCGATATCGGCGGTCCTGGATGCTCTCGATCCGGGACTTGGAGGAGATAAGAAAGAGCGTACGCAACGAAAGGGACCGACTGGACGATCTTCGAACCGTCGTATAAAGCCTGCTAAGGAATCCAAATGAGCAAAGCCTCCAAGATCAAGTCCTTCGACCCGAACAGCCCCGGCGATGTCAACGCGCAGATGTACGGTCTACCCTTCACCTGTGAAGAGGCCGATATCGTTCTGGTACCCGTACCGTGGGAGGTGACCACCAGCTACGGCGGCGGCACCAGCAAAGGACCCGAGGCCATCTTCGATGCCAGCTTCCAGGTGGACCTGTTCCATCCCGAATTCCCGGCGCTGTGGAAGCGCGGC
>JAGNSU010000083.1:3728-13868 GCA_017987895.1 Flavobacteriales bacterium
CCTTGCTCCAAGCATGCGCCTTCAACGGCCTGTTCCTTTCCCCGGAACCGATACCGGCCACGGCCTCCACAGCGACCTTGAAGGACCACACCAAAAAAGTGGTTATCCAGGTCGAATTGGACCCGCTGCATCAGCCCACCTTCAGGAACGAGCAGGGGGAAGTGCTGGACATGGGCTATGCGATCACCAGCCGCTTCTTCCCCAACGAACGCGGCCACATGCTGCACGCCTGGTACATCACGCCGCTCGCTGCCGCGAGCAATGGTGCCACGCTCCTGTTCTTCCATGGCAACAGCGGCAACGTGACCACGAACTACTCCATGATGCTCCCTTTCGTGGAGCGCGGCTACAGCGTCCTCATCCCGGACTATAGCGGTTACGGGTTCTCAGAGGGTAAGGCGACGCGGCGACATGTGAAGGAGGATGGCATCGCCGCGCTGAAATACCTGCGTGGTACCGGAGAGGACCTGGGCGCCTTGATCCTCTATGGCCAATCGCTGGGCGGCCACCTGGCACCCTGTGTGGCCGCGGAGCATCAGGACCTGATCGATGCGCTGGTGGTCGAAGGGGCCTTCTCCTCGCATGACGATGTGGCGGTGGCGCTCGCCAAGCTCGGCTTCTTCGCGCGGTGGATGACGCGGGAGATGTACAGTGCGGAGAAGTCCATCCCCGACTACCACAAGCCCGTGCTGGTGATCCACAGCCGCGACGATGCCGTGATCCCCTCCGAGTTGGGTGAACGGCTTTTCGCCGCCGCGAACGAACCGAAGACCTTCCTTTCCATCGATCAGTGCCATGTCTGTGGTCCCTTCTACTACGGCGACATTATTTCGCAACACATGATCCAGATGGTGGAAAGCGTGCCAACGGGTACACGCTAGCTCTGGTGCGGGATCTCTTCGGACCTTCGTACCCTCATGGCCGCCGTACCGCATCCACTGCCAGAGCACCTCGTGCTCTTCGACGGTGTTTGCAACCTGTGCAATGGCTTCGCGCAGTTCCTCCTCGCCCGGGACCCGGGGGCGCGTTTCCATTTCGCCACACTGCAAGGGGAGACCGGTCGCGCGGTGATGAAGGACCTCGCACTGGAGAAGGGGTCGATGCGCACACTGATCTATCTCCGCCACGGCAAGGTCCACTTGCGTTCTTCCGCCGCGTTGCACATCGCCCGGGACATGCGGGGCCTGTGGCCATTGGCGTACGGTCTGATCATCGTACCGCACTTCCTCCGCGATGCCGTGTACGACCTGGTGGCACACTACCGCTACCGTTGGTTCGGTCGAACGGAGCGTTGCATGCTGCCCACTCCCGCACAGCGGGCGCGGTTCCTGGACGACTAACGCGCAGCACTTCCCCGACCGCTCACCATCCCTCACCCATGGCAACGCACACCGTTAGCATCCTGCACACCGAGTTCATCACCCCGAACGTGAAACGGTTCACGCTCGAACGGCCCGCAGGTTATGTTTTCGAGCCGGGCCAGGCGACGGACGTGGCGATCAACAAGCCGGGATGGGAGGAACAGCGGCGCCCGTTCACTTTCACCAGCTTGCCCGGCGCGAAGCGGCTGGAACTGATCATCAAGATCTACGAGAAGCATGATGGCGTGACCAAGCAATTGGGCCTGCTGCACACCGGCGACGAATTGCTGTTGCACGATGTGTTCGGCGCGATCCAGTACAAGGGTCCTGGCTTCTTCATCGCCGGTGGCGCGGGGGTCACGCCCTTCATCGCCATCCTGCGCCACCTGCACGAGAAAAAACAGCTACGCGGCAACACGCTCCTGGTCTCCAACCGGACAGCCGATGATGTGATCCTGGATGATGAGTTCACCAAACTGCTCGGCAAGCGGTTCCTGAAGGTCTTCACCCGGCAGCATGTGATCGGTTTCCATGAACGCCGTATCGATCGCGATACGCTGATCACCTTGGTGCAGAACTTCGACCAGCACTTCTATGTATGCGGTCCGGACGACTTTGTGAAGGATATGAACGCGATGCTCCTGACCCTCGGGGCCAAGTCGGAGTCGCTCGTGTTCGAGCAGTAGGGTCAACTCGCGCGACCAGTGAGCCGGTACTTGGCGAGGTTGATCAACAGCACCCCGCCGAGGATCACCACCAGTCCGGTGATCTCGCGCCAGCCGACCTGTTCCTGCCCGAGAAAGACCCCCATCAACACGGCCACCACAGGATTCACGTAGGCGTAGGTGCTCACTTGGATGGCAGGCCGCACCTTCAGCAACCACACGTAGGCACTGTAAGCGAGAATGGAACCGATCAGCGACAAATAGATCAGTGCGAAGACCGCGTGCGCGGGGATCAGCGACCGGTCCATGGACCACTCTCCTCGCGGAACGCTGATCGCCATGAAGCAGACCCCTCCGGCCAGCATCTGCCACGCCGTGTTGACCGGGGCGGGGATCTTGGGTGGATGCGCTTTGGCGAAAAGCGAGCCGCTGGTCCAGCCGATCTCGCAGACGACCAACAAGCCGAGCGCGGCGATCTCGGGTGAGAGACCGGTGGCGCTGAACTGCCCCACGATCTTCTCGCTGAAGAGGATGAGCACGCCGCAGAAACCAGCGACCACACCGAGCAGGGTCGATGGGCTGCGGAAATTGACCCCCCAATTGGGACGATCCAGCAGTACGAACCAGAGCGGTGCACTTGCGATCATGATGGCCACCACGCTGCTGGGAACGGTCTGTTCGGTCCACACCACGATACCGTTGCCCACCAGGAGCAGCAGCACGCCAACGATGGCGGCGTTCTTCAGGTCACCTTTCGGGCGGATGTCCACGCCAGTGACCGCGCACCACCCGAGCATGAGCACCGCGGCGGAGGTGAAACGCAGGCCCCCCAGCATGAAGGGTGGAAAACCGTCCAGCGCTTCGCGGATGAAGAAGTAGGTGCTCCCCCAGATCAGGTAGATGGCCGCGAAGGCCAGGTAGACCTTCAAGCGGGTAGGTGGAACGGGATCGCGGACCATGGGCAAAAGCGCCCAAAGATCGGTTTGGTCAGCGTACCACGATCCGTTGGCTCCATTGCTTGTCGCCGGTGCAGGTGATCACGTACATACCGGGCGCGATCCCCAGCAGGTCGAGCGACCACTTTTCCGTACCGCTCGGGATACGTTCGCGGCGGAGCACGGAGCCTAGCGCGTTCGCAACGGAGATCTCCACGGCGCTTCCGTCCAGACCATCGATCATCAAGTGATCGCTCGCCGGGTTCGGATAGACATAGGTGTCACCGTTGATCTCCGTCGTGATCGCGGTGGTAGCGCAAAGCGATGGAACGAGCGGATCCAATTCGACGGGAGCGCCCGCGATGAGCGTATGGTCGATGAACCCTGGGAAATCGGCGGCATAGGGAATACCACGGAACACATTGTTACCGGTCGGCGTGTTGCCCTGGGTCATCGGCCCTTGGGCGTTCACAGGATTTATATAACGCCATATCACGCTCTCCGACCCGTCGATCTGGAAGAACAGCCCATCGGGTCCATCGGTCACCAGATAACTATCGCCTATGGGATATACACCGCTGACGTTGTGCGCGTAGAAGTCGGTGGGCATAGGTGCGGTCCAGATCCAATCCTGGACCACGGGAGCGAACGCCGTATCAGGAGCGATCGCGTACGAGCCGTCCAGTTGCAGCGGCGGGGCGATGATCTCCAAGCTGCTGTATTCGTCGCCGGGCCTGCCCAGCCCGTTGTTGAACACCAGGATCTTTCCTTCGTGCGGATGACCGGGCGGAAGCCAGGAGGCATGATGCTGACCAAAGAACACTTGATCGGCCATTGAGCCCCGGCCGTAGCCTTGCGGGTTCCCCCAGCGGTACAACAGATCACCACCGCGACCCACGGCACCACCGGTATGGCCCGCGGCTTCGCTCGTGGTGGTGCTGTGATCGATGATCCAGATCTCGTCCAGGCTGTGCGAGCTCAACACCACTTGATCCAGTGCCTCGTTGTAGGAGACCGAGTTCATGTGGATCCAGTCCGCACTGTTCGGTGGGCCTTGAACGAAGTTGATGTCCACCAGCTCCGGATGATCACTCACCACACCATAGCCCGGCAGCAAGCTGTCGAAGTCCTGCACCAAATGGTCCCATAGCCTCCATTCCCAGACCACGTTCACCGAGTCGGTACCCACCGGTTCGAGTTCCAGGATGCGTTCGCTCCATAGCATGGGGTTGGTAAGGGCGGGGTCCTTGCCATGGGCCACCGCATCCGAACTGTCGCGGCCATCCCACACGATCACGAGCATGTTCCCGTTCGGGAGCAGCGCCACGTCGTGGTGCTGGCACAGGCTGTCGTTGCTCAGCGTGTAGCTCCATAGCGGGTTACCGTCCCAATCGTATCGTTCCAGCAGCCCTCCCCGGCCCCCACCGGTGAACACGGGGTTCGGAATGTTGGACGCTCGCAGCAAAGAACCATCCGAGAGCAATTGCGCGATCGTACCCGGGTTGGCCGAGCCGGTCCATTGCTTCACCTCATTGCCGCAGCGGTCGATCAAATAGGTCTGGGGGCTGGTGAGCGGGGAGAACAGAACGTAGTCCTCCCCGACAGCGGCAGCGTATTGTGTCAGCCCCATGGTCGGCTGTGCCATTGTCGCTCCCGACATGAGAAGAGCGGCGGGCATGAATAGGATATGCTTCATCATCGCAGAACGATCGATCGGCTCCATTGGATCCCATCCCCGGTGAGCATCACCAGGTAGTTGCCGATCGAAAGCCGCTCAAGATAAACCGTCCATTGTTCCATGCCTTCCGGCACCTGCTCGTTCATGAGCACGGCGCCACGCGCATCGGTCATGGTCAGTTGTGCGCTTCTGCCCTCCAACCCATCGATCACCAGGTGTTCGCTCGCAGGATTGGGATAAGCCCGCAGGTCCAGCGAGGTGCCCGTCTCCTCCATACCGGTGAACGGATCGTATACCGTCACTGCCTCGTCGATGCTGTTGTGGCCGCTGCCCGGTCCGGTGTTGCCGGGGAGCACCGTGCCATAGTAAGCCGGGCCGAGCACGTAAGGATAGACCGGCTCCAGGTCCGCATCAATGGTGACGAAGTAGGCGTAGATCCCGTTCGGATACTCGGGCGTGACGCAGAAGCGACCATTGTGCTCATCCAGATCCCCGGAGCCTGCGATGAACTCATGGTCCTCGACGTACGCGCCCCTGGGATACTGCCCTCCTATCGCGGGGCCGTACTGGTTCGCGTTCAGCACGGTGCCATCGGGAAGTGTGGTGCGATCCGTGATGGCGCGCTCCTGATAGCTGCTGCGCATACGTACGATGTTGCCGGTGCCATCGGTGTTCGCATAGGCATAGGCTCCGTAGATCGGGAACCCATCGAACGCGAACCCGATGATCGGCGAATGCTGTGAGCTATCCGCATCGTCGTAAAGACAGGTGGGATTGATATGCGTGTGGTATTCCATCTGCTGGTTGGGATGGCCCAAACACGCATCGAAGCCCGCGCCTTCGAAGTAGAAGGCGTTCTGGTGCCAGATGTTCTGCATCAGGTAACTCATTGCGTCCCTCGGATTGAAGATGGTGACACCGTTGGTCCACACGCCGATATGGCCGAGCGGCGTATTCACCGGTGCACCGGTGTTCTGCACCGGGTTCAGCGTGATCTTGAACTCCCAGTCCTGGTCGCCCGCATCGTTCGGGTTGTTGCTCCACGGACCGATGGAATAGCCCGGGATACCCGTGCAGCCCACGTAAACGAAGTCGTTCGAGTACACGACCTCCAGCACATTGGAGGGGATCCCGTTGTAGCCGGTCTCACCACCGGGATTGATCACCCAACTGGTGATCGCGGGGTTGAGCTGGGCCTGGGCCAGGGTGCTGATCGCAAAGAGGAACAGTAAGGAAGAGCGGAGCATGTGTGAGGATTGGAGGGGAAGGACTTCCGGGGACATCCTTGGTTTGATCGCAAGATCACCATGCGGGATGAATACATCCAGAGATGGCGCAGATGACGCAGATGGAGCCCACTTGCTCTTGGCAATGCGGTACTTCACACGGCCTTTATCTGTGCCATCTGCGACATCGGCGGATAGACCTCTTACAACGCGGTCTGTGGCTGCTCCCCTATTATGGTCTTTGCTCGAACCGCACCGCCGTCGGATACCCGCCCCCAATGCTCTGCAGGATCACATCCCGGTCGTTGTCCACCCCAGCGTACTTGGTGATGCCATCCATGTTCACATCCGCATCCTTGTAGCCGGTCGAGGTAGCCGTGGGCGGCGAACCTCCGATGGCCACGAGCACTGCATCGCGGTCGTTGGCGGCGCCGGCATAGCGGATCAGGCCATCGTGGTTCACATCGCCGGGCCAGAGCATGCGCACGCCGTTCACTTCCTTCTGTGCATCGGTGCCAAAGGTGTTCGTGTTCGGATCGCTCAGGTCCACAGAAACGACGGAATCGCTTAATGCGATCGGATCGCTTAGTGTCACGCCCAAATGGTTGCGGTGACGCACGCGCAGGAAGTAGCTCCCGGCGCCCACGCTGAAGTCGATCGGATCGTGGTTGATAGCGCTGGTCACCTTTCCGTTGCGTCGCAGCAAGCCGGTGCGCGTGGCGACGACCGCGGCCGTATCCGCCGCATCGAGCAGTTCGAGCCAGACCCAATCCACCACGGCGTCCGAGCCGGTTTCGTTCAATACGGCCGTTGAGGTCATGCCCGATCCTACACCGTTCACGCTTTGGAAGGCCGAATCCTGATAGGGCTGCTGCAAAGGCACAAGGCCCTGGGCGCGCAGGCTGTCGTGCATCAGACCCATGTTGGTATCCATCGGCCCGCCGAGGGAGAGTTTCAGATCGAGCTTGGCGCGCGGATCGGGGATCGCGTGGTAGCGGGCCACAACGATATATGGCTGGCTGCCATCCGAGGTAGTACCCGACACAAGGAGCTTCCCGTCCATTTGTGTGAGAACGTTGCGCGGCCAAGCCTGGTGGTTTGCAAAGAAGTTGGTCTGAACATATTTCCAGCTCCCGTAAACAGGGCCTAGATCATTGTCGAACATCGTGTCCTTCACACCGCTCGGGGTGTACCGATAAATGGCCCAACCATCTTCGACGGTATTCGTTCCCGCGACATAGAAGTTCCCCAATGCGTCGCTCCCGATAGGCCCTAGAGAAATATCGACCAGGTCATCCAACGCCAGTGAAGTCTGGGTAGTGGTCGCATCATGATCGAAGAACAGCCTATCAACCCATGACGTACCCCATTTCTGACCCTGGGACATCATGGTCCCGAACACATTCGCATGAAAGGCGTCCGCGGAAGCGACCTGTCCTCCATCCAAATACACCTCGGAAAAACTACCGTTCACATCATACACCACACGTTGCAAGTCGTAGCCTGAAGGGTACGGATTGCAATTCGAGTCCATCCAGAGCACACCTACCTTGCCACCAAGCAACGTGATCCGCTGTGGATAGTAACAGAGCGTAAGAGGAGATGTGAGTTGGACGATACCCTGTGATCCGAACGAGGCATCTACGGAACCGTCAGCCTGGAAGCGGACGAGGAAGGAAGAACCGCCTGTTGTATCGACCAGAACAGTCAACCCATGAGCATCCTGCTGCGCATCTTGAACGGTCCAGTTCGTCGATTGAAGGAGTGTATCCAAAGCAGCATCGATGAGGTGATCATTGATCACAGCGCCCACGCTGTCCACGAGCAATGACTGCTCGCTGCCTATGACGACGATGTTGTCGTCCGGACCTTGCCCCACGGAGAGGACCAGGCCGTTGAGAGGGGTACTCAAGTGTCCCGCTGTCGCGAAGGAGCTATCGATCGCTCCATCGGCATGGAAGCGTACGAGATACAAGCTATCGATGGATCCCCTGCCCACCGCGACGAGAATACGGCCGTTCCCGTCTATGGTTGTCGCCCCGCTGTTATTGAGTGGACAGGGAACGAGGAGCTTTCCTTGATTCGCGAACGTCGTATCCAACTCTCCTGGCTGCTGGGCAAAACACACCCCCACCAACCCGATCAATAGACAAAGCACGATGGTTCTCATGGGTACATGTTCTCGTTATGGCCTTTGCTCGAACCGCACCGCCGTAGGATATCCCCCACCGATGCTCTGCAGGATCACATCCCTGTCGTTCTCCGCACCGGCGTACTTCACGATGCCGTCCATGTTCACGTCCGCGTCCTTGTAACCGGTCGTGGTAGCAGTGGGTGGTGTTCCGCCAACGGCCATCAGCACGGCATCGCGGTCGTTCGCGGCACCGGCATAGCGCACCAGGCCATCATGGTTCACGTCGCCGGGCCAGAGCATGCGCACGCCGTTCACCTCCTTCTGCGCATCGGTGCCAAAGGTGTTCGTGGCTGGGTTGCTCAGATCCACTGAAACGATGGAATCGCTCAAGACGATGGGATCGCTAAGCGTAACGCCCAGGTGGTTGCGATGGCGCACCCGCAGGAAGTAGCTGCCTGCGCCCACGCTGAAGTCGATCGGATCATGGTTGATCGGGCTGGTCACCGTTCCGTCGCGGCGCAGCAGGCCTGTACGCGTAGCGACAACGGTGGCTGTATCCGCAGCTTCGAGCAATTCCAACCACACCCAATCCACTGCGGCTTCCGCACCGGTTTCATTCAACACGGTGGTTGAGGTCATGCCCGGCCCAACACCGTTCACGCTTTGGAAAGTCGAGTCCAGGTACGGCTGCTGCAAAGGCAGAAGGCCTTGGGCCCGCAAGCTGTCGTGCATCAGGGCCGAATTGGTGTCCATCGGGCCGCCGAGGAAGAGCTTCAGATCAAGCTTGGCGCGGGGATCGGGAATGTTGTGGTAGCGGGCTATGACATGATCGCCAGGGCCGCTCCCGTAGGCCACGAGCTTTCCATCTGCCTGCACAAAACCGCCCTTGAGCGAATAGGAGGGATCGAACGGTATCTGGATATTCCCGAACGCAAGATCCCGGCTACCATCATTGTGGCGGCGCGCGATGAACCAACGACCGGGCTGATCGAATCCTGCTGGGTTGACCGTGTAGTAGACACCACCAAACGCATCGGATGCAAAAAAGTAGGCCGCAGTATACTCATAGTCCGCGAACTCCCAAGGGTGATAGATGTCCCAGTAGCACACCCGAGGTTCTCCGATCCTTGTCCGGCATAGTCGTGTCATGGTCATTCCTCCGCCCGCCGAAAAAAAGGCAATATCGTGTTGGTCGATCACTAAGGAGGATGCCACGGTGGTCATCCACCCTGTCCAAAACGTCGATGCCTGATGCAGCAGAAGACCGTTGGTGTCCAGGAACAAGAATCTATCCTCCGGCGGATCGAATGGGCTAGTGGTCCCATCACGGAACCAGACGCACAAGCTACCGTCGGACAGCCAGCGAATAGACTTAACCCAGGTTTCCATCCCAATGAACTTCTTCCCAAAAGTCCCGAACGTGCTATCTAGAACTCCGAGGGGGTCTGTTTTGATGATATAGCCTTGGTCATAGGTGCTCGTTTCCCGATCCAAGGCACAATACCAATTCCCTGAAGGTGCTTGCCAACAAAGCTCCGTGTCAACATCGTCAGGGTCAAAACCTTGGACGGGGATCACAAGCGACCCACTGTCGGCGAAGGAAGTATCAAGTGTCCCGTTTAAGGTATAGCGCAGAATGGTCCAGGCAGAATCAGCAAGGGTAGTAGACTGGATATGACCCTCCACGTATGAAAGGCTGGAGTTTCCGATCAATGGAATTAACCATGGCCCACTCTCGTACAGAAGCGTGTCTGCGTTGGTGTCTTCGATCAGTGTCGCACCCGTGAGCACATCAGCCGAGTAGTCTGGCTGAAGGATCAAATAACGTCCATTCCCCAAATCGTGCACTTCCCATTTCCCAGTGGTGAGATGCAACGCTGTGTCGAGATGGAAGACCCCATCCCCTGCGAAACTGCTGTCCAAAGTCCCCGGCTGCTGCGCGCTACATCGCGCCGCCCACCCCATCCCCAAACACAGCAACGAACAAGCGATAGCTCTCATCGTGTACGGGTTAGCACACACGAAACTAGCCGTTCAGCTCATTCGTCGCCAGAAATGTTCGATCGGTCGATCAACGATCACCAGTTGGCAGGATCAGGAGGCAGGAGCAGGGGCAGGGGCAAACGGCTTCTCGCCCCTGC
>JAGNSU010000220.1 GCA_017987895.1 Flavobacteriales bacterium
CGAAATAGATGTACATCAGCACGAAGAGCACGAACATCATCAGGTACTCCCAGAAATGGATGGTGACGTACCCGTAGTACTCCGTGAAGATCATCGCTGGCACCAAAGATCGCCTTTGGATCCACGCTTCCGCCCGGCCTTACTTTCGCCCGGCATGAGTTCGGCCCATTCTGAATGTCCGCTTTGCGCGAGCAAGGGCCATCGCTCCGTCGCGGGCTTCGAGAACCACCACCTGGTGAAATGCCGTGCCTGTGGCTTCGTGTACTGCCTGCAAGATCCAAGTGTGGAGGAGTTGCGGGCTTTCTACCGGGGCTATCCGGTGCGCGACGTGCTGAGCCCGGTGACCGCCCTCCGCTTCGATGAACTGCTGGACCGGTTCGAACCGTACCGCAAAACCGGCCGCTTGATCGACGTGGGCTGCGGTGCAGGCCTTTTTCTGGAGCGTGCCGCATTGCGCGGATGGGAGGTTTTCGGCACCGAATACGGCGATCGCGC
Organism: Flavobacteriales bacterium; assembly: GCA_017987895.1. GTDB lineage: Bacteria > Bacteroidota > Bacteroidia > Flavobacteriales_F > PHOS-HE28 > PHOS-HE28. The sequence continues at coordinate 496 of JAGNSU010000220.1, forward strand.
GGTGGCCGCATGCAAGGCCCGGGGCATCCGTATCATCGAAGGCCCTCTCGACCCGTCCAACTATGGCGACGACCATTTCGATGTGGTGTGTTCGTTCGAGGTGATCGAACATCTCGCGCATCCCCGCCAGGAGATCGCCCGCATGGCGCGGATCCTTCGGCCCGGCGGTCTGCTCTACATGACCACGCCCAACTTCAACAGCATGGGTCGTCTGTTCTCCCGATCCGCGTGGAGCATCGTGAACTACCCGGAGCACCTATCCTATTTCACCCCGCGCACGCTGCGCCGCCTCGCCCGCTCTGCTGGCCTGAGACAGCAATGGATGCTCACCACGGGCGTCCATCTCTGGCGGCTGCGTGGCGCCCTGGGCAGGGCCTCCGCGTCCACAGGCAACCCTCAGGACGATGTGCTGCGCGAACGGATCGAGTCCAGTACCTGGCTGAAACTCGTCAAGGCGCTCGTCAATGGCTTGTTGAACCTGTTCAAGGTGGGCGACAGCATGAAGGCCGGCTTCCGAAAGCCCGCTCAGTGATGGTAGGGTCGGCCGTCCAGGATACTGAAGGCCCGGTACAATTGTTCCGCGAGGAACATCCGCACCAATTGATGCGGAAAGGTCATGCTGGAAAGCGCCAGCACCAGTTGTGCGCGTCGCCGAAGTGGCTCCTCCACCCCATAGGCCCCGCCCACGACGAACGTGATCGTGCGCGTCCCCTGATCACGCCAACGGCCCAACTGCGCGGCGAACCCTTCTGAGGTGAACTGCTTGCCGCGTTCGTCCAACAGTACCACCATCGCATCGTCCTTCACCGCCTCCATCAACCGTTGCGTGCCCACCTTTCGCTTGTGGTCCACCTCGCCGGAGGTGATCTCCGGAACGACATGCACTTCGACAGGCGCACTGCGTCGCACCCGTTCCAGCATCTCCTCCAAAGCCTGGGTGAGGGGCCCGGGGGCGTTCTTTCCGACCAAGACGAGCCTAAGCTTCATGCGCGTATGCCTGTTGACAATTCGGGCGGGTGCAAGATGCTGAACTGGCCTGATGTTTGCGAAATTGCCCCTCGATCATGCGAACTCCCTGCTCGGTGAAGCCGATCGTTCCCTTCCTGTTCCTCCTCCTCGCACTGCCCTCCCTCGCCCAAGACCCGGTGAAGGACGAAGTGGTGGCGGCATTGCGCGCTGGCAATTCGAAGGAACTGGCCCGTCATTTCATCCCCAATGTGGATCTTACCGTGGCCGGTACAGGCGATGTGTACAGCAAGGCCCAAGCGGAGCAGATCCTCCGCCGTTTCTTCGATGAGAACCCGCCGGTGGACATGGTGATCGAGCACAAAGGCGCCAGCAAGTTCGGCGACCAATACTACATCGGCATCCTGCGCACGCGCACCGGCTACTTCCGGGTCACCTTCTTCCTGAAAAAGGTGACCGATGTGCTCCAGGTGAAACAGCTCCGCATCGAGGAGGGCCGAACCGACCGTTGACGTGCTACCTGCGGGCACCGAAGAATTGATCACCGCGGCCATGGCCGAGGATATCGGTGATGGCGACCACACGACCCTGGGCACGATCCCCGCCACCGCGCGCGGCGGCATGCGGCTGCTGGTGAAGCAACCCGGCGTGCTGGCCGGGGTGGAGGTGGCCCGTCTGATCTGCGCGCACGCTGACCCGAACCTGCACCTGCGCGTATTGCTCGAGGATGGTGCCAACGTGGCGCCCGGTGATATGGCCTTCACCCTGAACGGACCGGTGCGCTCCTTGCTCACCACTGAACGGGTGTTGCTCAACTTCATGCAGCGCCTCAGCGGTATCGCTACCATGACCCGCCATTTCGTCGACGCCATCGAGGGCACCGGGTGCCGGGTGCTGGATACGCGGAAAACGACCCCGACCATGCGCGCACTGGAGAAATGGGCCGTGCTGATCGGGGGCGGCGAGAACCACCGCTTCGGGCTTTACGATATGGTGATGATCAAGGACAACCATGTGGACTTCGCCGGTGGTATCGCCAACGCCATCGAGGCCGCGCGCCGCTACCTCGCCGATCGTGGGTTGGACCTTCCCATCGAGGTGGAGACCCGTACCCTCGACGAAGTGCGGCAGGTGCTCGTGCTGGGAGGTGTGCAACGGATCATGCTGGACAATTTCACCCTTCCTGACCTGCGCAAAGCGGTGGACCTCATCAATGGGCATTACCCCACGGAGGCTTCCGGCGGCATCACGTTGGATACCGCGCGTGCCTATGCGGAATGCGGCGTGAACTTCATCTCCGTGGGCGCCTTGACCCATAGCCCGGGCAGCCTTGACCTGAGCCTCAAAGCCCTTTGAACCATCATGTGGGAACGGATCAAACGGAAGGCCCTCTTCTCCCGTGCGTTCCGCATCCTGGTCCGATGGTCCAAACAAGTGCGGCTACCGGGCTTCGGCGGCTTCAGTCTTTACGCCATCTCGCGCTTCTTCTTCGAAGCGTTGGCCACCGGCCGGGTCGATACGCGCGCTTCGGCCATCGCCTTCAAACTCTTCGTGGCCTTCTTCCCGGCGGTGATCGTCCTGCTCACGCTCATCCCGTACATCCCCATCGACGATCTCCAGGCGAAGTTGCTCAGCACCTTCCAGAGCATGCTGCCTTACGAGGTGTACACTTTCGTGGAAAGCACCTTGCACGATCTGGTGCTCAAGAAACACGGCACCTTGCTCTCCGTGAGCTTCGTGGTAGGTGTTTACGTGGCCAGCAACAGTGTGAACGCGATCCTGCTCGGTTTCAGCGGAAGTACCAATCTCACCACCTGGCACACCCCGTTCAAGCAACGCATGTTGAGCCTGGGCCTCCTCTTCGCCCTCACCATCCTGGTGATGATCGCCATTCCGGTGCTCACGATCAGCAACGCCGTGGTGGCCTGGATGGACGAGCACGGCCACCTCTCCAGTTCGCTCGAGGTGCTGGGGCTCTTCGCCGCCAAATGGAGCATCCTCATGGTACTGGTGCTGGCGATGCTGGGGTTGCTCTACAACGCCGGTGATCCTTCACGGCAACGGTACCATTGGATCACCCCCGGGGCGATCCTCGCACTGGTCCTCATTCTCGTTCTTTCCAAGGCGCTCACCTTCGTGTTCTCCAATATCACGGATTACAATGCGCTTTACGGCTCCATCGGGGCCATCCTCGCAGTGCAGTTGTGGATCTATTTGAACATGATCGCCCT
>JAGNSU010000221.1 GCA_017987895.1 Flavobacteriales bacterium
TGGTGTTTGCCGGGCGGCCGGGCACGACCATCTTTGCGGACCAACCACTACCCCATGCGCGGCTTACTGCTCCTCCTCGGTTTTCTCGGCATCTTCAGTGCATATGCCCAGAAAGAGATCTTCGCCATGGCCATCGGCAACTGGCGCAACGGGCCGGTGGTCTATCTCACGCCGGTGTTCGCCACCACGGAGATGTTCACCACACCGCAGCTGCTCGCCCAAGTGAAAAAGGAGCACGAAGAACTGAACGTGGCCGCCGATGTGGACGTGATGCGCTTCGCCACGCGCGAAGAGGGAGAGCAGCACCGCTTAGAGTTGAAGGCCAAGTATGGGGTCCGCAAGCTGGAAGTGGTCCTGCTCGAAGCCCCGGCCAAGGAGGAAGGCGTGCCCGCAGAACACTAGATGGGCCAGGTTCATCTGGCGAAGAGCCTACTTCCATTCCTCTTCTGGGGCCTTGCCCAAGCCTTGAGCGCGCAAAGCGCGCTGACCATCCCTTCGCTCATTCCGCTGCCCGTGGAGATCGAACAACTCCAGGGCGAATGTCCGCTGAAGTGCCCCTGGAGCGTGACGCGCGGCCACGGCGTGACGAAGGCTCTCGGCGATCTGCTTCAAAGCGAACTGGACTCGCTGCACCCAAAGTCAGTGGTGAAATGCGAGAAGGCGCTCGACGTGGAGTTGTCCCTGTTCCAGCCGGACCCGATCCTGCCGCCCGAGACCTACTGGCTGACGGTGGAAAAGGACCGGATCCTGATCACGGCACCTACAGAGGAAGGCCTGTTCCGGGGAACACGCACCTTGATCCAATTGCTGGAAGGTGGTATAGGCGACATGCGTCTCCCCTGCCTGCGCATCAGCGACCACCCGCGTTTCGCGTGGCGCGGCATGCACCTGGACGTGGTCCGGCACTTCTTCCCGGTATCCTTCGTGAAGGAGTACATCGACCTACTAGCGCGGTACAAGATGAACACCTTCCACTGGCACCTTACGGACGACCAGGGCTGGCGCATCGAGATCAAGAAGTACCCGAAGCTCACCGACGTGGGCGCTTGGCGGAAGGGCAGCCAGGTGGGTCCGTACACCGCGCAGACCTTCGACACGCTGCGCCATGGCGGGTTCTATACGCAGGAGGAGATCCGTGATGTGGTGGCCTATGCCACCGCGCGACACATCAATGTGGTGCCGGAGATCGAAATGCCCGGACATGCGCTGGCGGCGCTCGCCGCTTATCCAGAACTGAGTTGCACCGGTGGGCCTTTCGCGGTGGAAAGAGGCTGGGGCGTTTTTCCCGATGTGTTCTGCCCGAAGGAGGAGACCTTCACCTTTTTGGAGAACGTGATGAGCGAAGTGATGGCGTTGTTCCCTTCACCTCACATCCATGTCGGGGGAGATGAATGCCCCAAGGAGCGCTGGCACGCCTGCGCGAGTTGCCAGGCGCTGATGCAGAAGGAGGGCTTGAAGGATGAGCACGAACTCCAGTCCTACTTCATTCGCCGTATCGAGAAGTTCGTGAACAGCAAAGGCCGGAAGATCATCGGCTGGGACGAGATATTGGAAGGCGGCCTGGCGCCGAACGCAGCGGTGATGAGCTGGCGCGGAACCGAAGGCGGCATCGCTGCGGCGAAGGCCGGTCACTATGCGGTGATGAGCCCGGGCAGCCATTGCTATTTCGATCACTACCAAGGCGATCCGGCCAACGAGCCGCTGGCCATCGGCGGCTACACGCCTTTGGAGAAAACCTACAGCTACGAGCCGATCCCCGAAGGTCTTAACCCGGAGGAAGCGAAGTACATCCTGGGGGCGCAGGGTAATTTGTGGACGGAGTACATCACATCCGAGGACCACGTGGAGTACATGGCATTGCCACGCATGCTAGCTCTGAGCGAGGTGCTATGGAGCCCTGCATCATTGCGCAGCGAAGACGACTTTCTGGCCCGACTGAAATACGAGTTCCCGAAGCTGGAACGGATGGAAGTGAACGCTTCGCGCAGCGTATACAGCGTGGGCTTCAAATTGTCCCAAGGGGCACCAGGAGAAGTGGTGGTAAGCCTTCAGTGTCCTGCGGGCGAGCAAGCGCTGGTCCTGGACGCGCAAACGCCGGAGGGCAACCCCTACACCGGACCGATCCATATCACGCGGGGGCTCACGGTGCGTGCCTTGTGTACCGGTTCGCAACGATCCACGCCGGGGAGAGTGGGTATGCGGCGTCTCCTTTTCAACAAAGCCACGGCACGCGGCATCCAAGTGGATCCGGCTCCCAACGAACGCTACGCGGAAGGAGGCCCCTTCACCTTGGTGGATGGCATTACCGCAGGTACCCGGCGAGTGAGCTACGAATGGCTGGGCTGGCGCGAGGGCGAGGTGAGCATCACTGTTGATCTGGACAGCGCTCAGGATCTACGTTACTTGGGCATTGGTGCGCTGAACGAGCCCAGTTCATGGATCCATCCGCCGGAGGCCATCGACATCTCCACCAGCCTGGATGGCATCACGTTCGAGAAGCAGGGCAACGCCCCGATCAAAGCGAGCGATGGCCGTCGGGAGTTCGCCGTGGTGAAACCCTGCAAGGCGCGCTATGTGCGCTACGTCATAAACGCGCTGAAGACCATTCCTACCGGGCAGCCCGGTGCGGGTGAACCTGCCTGGCTCTTCCTGGACGAGGTGATCATCAATTGATCATTCGCGTGCTCGCATGCGACATCAGGCAGCCGAACGCGATATTCGTTCGTCCTAAGGACGACCCACCACGACCATGCTTCGCACCAGAACCCTGCTACCTGTCCTCGCACTCCTTACGTACAATTCCGCACGAGCCGCTCCGGGCGGGGGTTGTCCGCCCGGTGAGAGCGAACTCGTGGTGACCATCGTCCCGGACGCTTGGCCGAACGAGATCACTTGGGACGTGCAGACCAATGGCGGGACGATCCTGGCCAGCGGTACTTCGGTGAACGATACGACCTGCGTGCCCACCGGGACCTGTTTGCTCTTCACCATGCACGATTCGTACGGCGATGGGATCATCGGCACCGGCGGCTACAGCGTATCTCTGGATGGCGTGACCGTGGCCAGTGGCGGGGACCTCTACAACAACAACTACACCTACACCCAGGTCACGGAGATCAACTGTCCGCCGGGATTCAGTTGCGGGAATCCATTGGCTATCATCGAAGGTTCCCACATCGCACCGGACGCCGACACCTGGTACAGCTTCACCCCTGCCCTCTCCGGCTACTACCTCATTACCACCTGTGGGCTTTCGACGTGCGATACGCGCATCTATGTGTACGACCATTGCACCGGCTTGGTATTCGATGACGGCCCGGTAGGCACCATGTACTTCGCGGATGGCGGCTGTGGCCTGCAAGCGGAAATGACCCCGAGCCTCGGCGCTGGCCAACAGGTGTGGATCCGCATTGGCGGAACAGGCACGGACTGCGACGGGCAGGCGATCGCGTGGTCCTTGAATTACGGCGGTCCGATCATCGGGTGCACCGATCCGGGCTCCTGCAACTACAACCCGCTCGCTGCGCAAGACGATGGATCTTGCATTCCCTGGGGCGACCCGAACTGCCCACAGGCGCCGGACCTTACCGTGGACCAGCAGGGCGTGCAGAATTCCTTGAATTTGAACACCGTGACCGTGGGCCAGGGCGATTGTTACATCGCCGAAGGCTGCCTCA
>JAGNSU010000222.1 GCA_017987895.1 Flavobacteriales bacterium
CGAGGAGATCGCGGACAAGCTGCTCGCGTGGGACAAGAACCTGATGTTCTTCCCGAAGAAGATCAACGGGAAGTTCGCGCTGCTGCACCGCATCCATCCGGGGATCCAGATCGTGTTCTTCGATGATTCCGCCGAGCTGGACCGGAAGTTCTGGGAGCACTACCTGATGGACCTGAGGAGCCACATCGTGATGGACCCTTCGCTCCTGCACGAATCCAGCCACATCGGTGGCGGAGCGCCCCCCATCGAGACGGATGACGGGTGGCTCCTGATCTATCACTCCGCGGAAGACACGCCGCATGGCTTCGTCTATCACGCTTGCGCGGCGTTGCTCGACCTGAAGGACCCATCCAAGCTGATCGCGCGGCTGGACCATCCGTTGATCTCGCCACAGGAGCCTTACGAAAGGACGGGCTATGTGAAGAACATCATCTTCCCTTCAGGAGCCGTGGTGTTCGATGATGACCTCTACATCTACTACGGCGCCGCCGACGAACGTGTGGCCGTCGCATCCGTGAAGCTCCCTGCCTTGCTCGCCCAATTGAAGAAGAACGCCCGATGAAACCCCCAACAACGGATCGCGTGCTGATCCTCACGTCCTATCCACCGCGCGTTTGTGGTATCGCCACCTATACCCAGGACCTGGTGACCGCGCTCGGTCGCACGTTCCACGGACCCTTCCGCTACACCGTGTGCGCGCTGGAGGATGGGAACATATCACGGGACTATCCCGACGAGGTCATACACACCTTGAACACCAGCGACGTGGATGATCATATCCGCCTGGCATTGGAGGTGGACAACGACCCGAGCATCGCCCTGATCTGGGTGCAGCACGAATTCGGGCTGTATCAAGGAGGCGCGGGGAACTACCTGTTGCAGTTCCTTGGGGCGGTGAACAAGCCGGTGGCGATCACCTTCCACACGGTGCTACCCTCACCTTCTCCGGAACGGCTGGAGATGATCCGTGCACTGGCCCAACACGCCACGGATGTGATCGTTCTCACGCAAAGGTCAGCCGGGATCCTCCATGATGAATACGGGATCCCGACGGAGAAGATCACGGTGATCCCCCATGGTACACACGTGGTGACCTGGCAGGACAAGGAGCTGATGAAAGCGAAGTATGGCGTGCGTGGCCGCCGCGTGCTCTCCACCTTCGGATTGCTCAGCAGCAACAAGAGCATCGAGACGGCGTTGGACGCGCTTGTCCACATCAAACAACACGTACCGGACGTGCTGTACCTCGTCTTGGGCCGCACCCATCCCGAAGTGGTCCGGCAGGAGGGGGAACAATACCGTCAGATGCTCCTGCAGAAGGTCGAGGATCTCGGACTACAGGACCATGTGCGGTTCGTGGACCGCTACCTGGAGCTGGATGAACTGCTGGAGCATCTGCAGCTCACCGACGTCTACCTCTTCACGTCCAAGGACCCCGCGCAGGCGGTGAGCGGAACGTTCGCTTACGCCATGGGCTGCGGTTGCCCGGTGATCTCCACGCGCATCCCGCATGCGGCCGAAGTGCTCGATGATGGTACCGGTGTGCTGATAGACTTCCAGCGCCCCGACCAACTCGCGGAAGCGGCGGTGGACCTGCTCATGGACCCTGAGCGCCTGGACCGCATGGGCCGCAACGCCTTGCACCGCATGCGTGCCACCGCGTGGGATAACGTGGCCATCGCCCACGCCCGCACCTTCGTCCGGGGCACCGGTACCGCCGGACAGCTCCGGTTCCATTGGCCTTCGGTCACGCTGCGCCATCTGCACCGCATGACCGACCGTATCGGCATGGTGCAGTTCTGCGACATCAGCGAGCCCGATGTCCTTTCGGGACACACATTGGACGATAACGCCCGCGCCCTGATCGCCCTGTGCATCCATGCCGGCAACCAGGGCGGCATCGGTCATGACCGCGTTCTGGGTTCACGCTACCTGGACTACATCCTCCACTGTCAGCAAGCGGACGGTACGTTCCTGAACTACGCTGATCGGGACGGTGCTTTCACCCAACAGAACCACGACGAGAACCTGGATGACAGCAACGGACGCGCGCTGTGGGCCCTGGGTGTTTGCGTGGCGAACGGGTCCATGTTCCCAACGGACATGGCGCGCCGCGCCGAGAACGCGCTCGAGGCAACGCTGCACTGGGTGGGCGGATCCACCTCACCGCGTGCGATCGCCTTCACCATCAAAGGCCTGCATGCCTACAACAGTGTGCGGCAGAGCGCTCGGATCACCGCCTTGATCGATCGCCTGGCGACGCGCCTGTTGGACACGTACAACGCCACAGCCAGCATCCATTGGAACTGGTTCGAGCCGATCCTCACCTATGGGAACGCCGTGCTTCCGGAGGCCATGCTGCTCGCGTACCTGGAGACGGAGCGTCCAGCGTATCGTCAGACAGCCGTTGCCACCTTCCATTTCCTGCTGGACCAATTGTTCCAGGGCGACATGTTGCGCGTGATCTCCAACCGCACATGGAAGAAGCCCGGCATGGAACCCGATCTCTTCGGCGAACAACCCATCGATGTGGCGTACACGATCTCCGCATTGGCACTGTTCCATGAGACCTGTGGTGATCCGGAGCACGCGCGGAAAATGCATCTGGCCTTCGAATGGTTCCTGGGCCGCAATCACCTGGCCCAAGTGATGTACAACAGTGCTTCCGGCGGTTGTTACGATGGTCTTGAAGAGCACAGCGTGAACCTGAACCAGGGCGCGGAGAGCACCGTGTGTTACCTGATCGCTCGGTCCATCATGGAGCGCAGCGAACGGCTGAAAGAGCGTAGGGTACTCGACCGCAGTAGGTCCGATCCGCACCGTGTTGTGCGCCGCACATCGATCTCTCTGCCGGAAAGGACCGCGCGGCCCCATGCCGCATAGTGCCTGACCAGCGATCGCCATGCCCACCCTTCAACGATCGCTCGGCCTCGGCCACGTCGTCTTTTTCGGCGTCGGGTCCATCCTCGGTGCAGGCATCTACACGTTGATCGGAAAGGTGGCGGGCGAAGCGGGCAACCTCACCTGGCTGGCCTTTCTCATCGCCTCGTTCACCGCCTTCCTCACCGCTTTCTCCTATGCCGAGCTGAGCGCGGCCTTCCCGCGTTCCGGTGGCGAATACGTCTACGCCCAGAAGGCCTTTGGGCAACGGGCGGGAACGGGTGTGGGCCTCTTGATCGCGTTGAACGGCATCATCAGCGCGGCCACGGTATCGCTGGGCTTCGCGGGGTACTTCACGGAACTCGTGCACCTGCCCCTGTTGCCGGTCGCGCTGGGCATCATCGCGCTGCTCGTTCTGGTGAACATCCGGGGCATTCAGGCTTCGAGCACGGTGAACATCGCCCTTACCATGGTCGAGATCCTGGGACTTGTCGCGGTGGGCATCGCTGCGTTCCCACAAGTGGGCGAAGTGGATCTACTGGCCCTTCCCGACGGGAATTTCAACGGCCTGTTCTTCGCGGCAGCGCTGAGCTTCTTCGCGTACATGGGGTTCGAGGACATCGTGAAACTGGCCGAGGAAACACGCGCACCGGAGCGCAACATCCCGCGTGCGCTGTTCATCGCCAACGGTATCGTGCT
>JAGNSU010000223.1 GCA_017987895.1 Flavobacteriales bacterium
AGGACAGAGCCTACGATCCTGTGGACGTGCTCTTCCCAGCGTCCACCATGGCCGCGTTCAAGCATCTCTGCGGCGAGTACTGTACGGCCAATGCCTTCGGCACCTGGCTCTCTTGGTCCGCACTGGTTTCGGGTTCGTTACCCAGGGAAGCCCTGCTACGTCCGGGCGAAGCACCGTTCCGGCGCGTGTTACTGGTCGACCACTTCCAACTGAAGGACTTCAGCTTGGTTCTATTGGAGCGCTAAGCGGGCGATCTACAGCGACCGTTGCCTCCAGGACCTGAGCCCCTTAGTTTTGGACCCTTCAACCGATCTACCTTTGCATGGTCATGCACAGGCCGCACCGGCACACAGTGATGCCCGCACCTCGCCGATCCGCGTTGGTGTTGGTCGCGCTAATGCTCGTTGCGCTTTCGCTCCCAACCCTCTTGGTGGGCCATTTTCTAATGAAGCGGACCAGCATTGAACGCGAACTCTGCGTGATGCGCGATGCTTCACCGGAGACGAACACCTGCCATGGGAACTGTTACCTGATGCGGCAACTGGAGGTGACCAAGCGGAAGGCCGATGCCCCCTTTGAGCAGTTGAGCTTCCGCCCCCAGCCTTCCGAGCCCCACACCCTGGTGATCTGGCCACCGGTTCTCGCGTGGGACGTACGCTGCTTTCCGGCCTTTGAAGAAGCGGTTTTGATCGGTGCGCGCGCCCTGACCGATCCAGTGCCCTGGGTTTAGATCCTTCCTGTTCGTGCTTGACGCCTCGCGTCCGGCGCGGTCCACGTCGGATCTCAAACCAACCAGATGAAGCATCTCTTCCTGGCAGGGGTGCTGTTATGCACTTCCCTGCCCACTTGGGCCTGTGATGTCTGCGGGATCTTCCTCGGCATCCAGCCCAATGATCGCTCGACCTCGTTCGGGCTTTACTACCGGTTCCGGCACCTGGAAGGTGATCTGGGTGGCATCTCGCTGCTCAAGCACGGCGGAGGTCACTCGGGAGAAGCTGCTGCGCCACCGAGCCATTATGCCGAGCAGTACCAGGTTCTAGAAGCGCGCGCTGACATCTGGTTCACCCAGCGTTTTGCCATCATGGCCTCCGTGCCCTTGGTGAACAACTACCAGAGCGTGGACGGTTACGCCACGGCCGATGTCTATGGCCTTGGTGATCCGTTCGTGCTCGGCCGGTTCGTAGTAGCGAACACGCGCTGTCTTACGGACGCCCCACGCACGGTCCATCGCGTCACGTTGGGGGTGGGGGTGAAATTCCCGCTGGGCCGCACGGATATGGAATTCGCTGAAGCTTCCGTACCACACGACCTACAACCGGGCACCGGCACGTGGGACGCCCTGGCTTCCGCGGAGTACATGGTGCGCCGCAACAAGGTGGGTGGATCGCTGGCCGTTTTCGGCCGCTACAATGGCAGTGACAGGAACGCGTACCAACTCGGCCATGGCTTGAGCACCACGGCCGAGGCGTTCTACCAGGTCCCGCTCGGATCATGCACGTGGGCGCCCTCCCTGGGCGGCTATGTCGAGCATACGGGAATGGACCAAAGTGATGGGACCGTCGTGCAGGGCACGGGTTCCACCACGCTCTTCACCCACGCGGGATCCCGCGTGTGGTGGCGCAATTGGATGCTTTCGGTGAACCACCAACTTGCCGTGGCGCGTTCCACAGGCGAATGGATGGTGCCGAACCGCCAACGCGTGATCGTAGGGATCACATACAACCTCATCAGAAGAACAAACAACCCATGAATTCCAAGACCCTGGCCCTTGTGGCCGCTTTGACCGCGATCGTTCCCGGCTGTAAGAAGGACGACCCAGCCCCCCCTTCGGGTGGTAACCCTGCTCCGACGACCGCCAACGTCGAACTCGAGATCGAGTTCTTCAATGGTGCGAACCCCTATGCACTGACCGATGTGCTAACGGACAGTGCGGGCAATGAGGTGCGTTTCGACAAGCTTCGCTTCTTCATTTCCAACGCCCATCTGTTCGATGATGCCATGAACGAGATCGCGCACTACGAAGACGTCTACATGCTGGCCGATGCATCGACCCAGGCCGTGACCTATGACCTCGGAACGGTCAGCGCTGGTCACATCCATGAGATCGGCATGAACATCGGACTGGACAGCGCGACCAACCACACCGATCCCACCACCTTCACCGAAGCGCCGCTGAACGATGCGACCATGCACTGGTTCTGGAACCCCGCCTTGGGCTACAAGTTCATGGAACTGAACGGCTACGTGGACAGCAATGGCGACAACGTGGTCGATGCCACGGACGCAGCGGTGGAGTACCACATCGCCACGGATGCCCTGCTAGGCGAGGCCGAATTCAATGTGCACCAGGATGTGGCCGGTGGCACTACGTTGACCATCGCCATTCATGTGGATCTCGCGCACCTGGCCGCGCAGATCGACCTGGGAACGAACCCACAATCGCATACCACGGACTTCCCGGCCCTAGCCGTGCGTATGCGTGACGCGCTGATCGGTTCGATGGAATTGCACTGACCGGACCTGGATCCGTGAACAGGAAGGGCCCCGCCGATCAGCGGGGCCCTTCACCTTTCAACCAAACCAAATTCTCAACGCGCCACCTGGAACCGCTCGTTGGTCACGCGGCGTTCATCCACGGTGCGCAAGGTGTAAGTGCCCACAGGCCACGCGCTCACGTCCAGATCATGCGAGCGTTGTTCGCTCACCTGGCCCCAGGCGATCGAGCGGCCGTTCACATCGATCACGGACCAGATGCCGCGTGCGGTGCCAGGCCACTGGAAGCGCACCCGCTGCGAAGCGGGCACAGGTGAAACGCGTACTTCCGAGCCAACTTCCATAACTGGTATACCCGTGGCAAGGAAGCCCTCGGATGCGACCTGGCAGGGCAGGCCATAGTCGACCGATAGCGTATACAGCCCGGGCGTGCTCGCATCGATGCACGAAGTGTCGCTTCCGGCGATCGGCTGGCCGTTGAGGTACCACTGATAGCTATTGCCGGCGGGGTAGGCGCAGAGTTCGTTGCCGTTCGGCACGATATCCGGTTGGACCATGGGCTGGAAGATCGCTTGGATCGTCACCCCGAGTTGTTGCGCGAAATTCGGGCAGATGCTCGGCGCTCCGCTCACCGAATAGGAACCTGTTCCGGTCACGATCAGTGTGCTCTGATCGGCCCCGGCGATAGGAAAGCCGTTGTCGGTCCATTGGATAAGCGTGTCGTAGGGTTGGAGCAGGGTGAGCAGTAGGGTATCGCCCGCGCAGAACAGCAGCTCGCCATCGAGCCCCATGCCCTGTGCGGTATCTCCGCCGTGCAACACAGCAGGTAGGAGGAACACCCAGCTATCCACGAGCACGGGCGGCGACGCTTCCGAACATCCGTCATCCGTTGCTATCACATGGAAGCTGGAACCGGCGTCCTGCGCGGCGGATATGCCTATCGTTTGCGTGATGGCCCCGGGGATCACCAACCCATCCTTGAACCACTGATAGCTGTCATACGCTTGCGTGGTGAGGATCGTGCTCTCATCCGGGCAGAGGATCTGGCCGCTCCAGAGCACCGTGGGGTCGAATGTGCATTG
>JAGNSU010000084.1 GCA_017987895.1 Flavobacteriales bacterium
GATTCCTCGACCCCATCTTCTCCTCCGGATTGTTCCTCGCTATCAAGGGCGCTTTCCGCCTGGCGCGCTTCCTGGGCGACGGCAACGCGCCGAATTGGAAGCGCTACGAGAAGGAACAGATGCGCGAGCTCTTCGTGTGGCAGCGCCTTGTGGACACCTGGTATTCGGGCAGCTTGTTCACGCTCTTCAAAGTGGGGCAGGACCGGTTGGATTCCGCCCTGGGCCGCTTCCTGGCCCCGCACATGCAGAAGCACCTCACGCGGATCTTCAGCGGTGAAGCGGTGTACCGCTGGTACAGCCGTGGCTTCCTGCGCTTCGTGACCGGCCCGATGCTGGACCTTATGAGGATCGGCGGTTTGAACCGGCACCGCACGGAGGATCTGGCGGTAAAGTGACGTTTTAGCCCCCTCCCCCAGGCGCCATGGAGCGTGTTTCGCAAGTTCTTCAGCACGATAGTTCCCGCATCGGTCTCAGATAGTGCCTACGGGAGTTTGGTCGCATGGAACTATCGCACCCGCCCGTAGTACATCAAGTCCACCACCTCGCCTTTGGTGGTGCGGTAGTCCTTGCGGATGGTGCCTTCCAAGAGGTATCCGTTCTTCTCCGCAACGCGGCGGCTGCCGGTGTTGCTTTCATGCGTGCGCAAGAGGAGCTTGTCGAAGCCGAGCACATGGAAGCCGTGATATGTGATCGCTGCCAAGGCTTGCGAGGCGATGCCCTGGCCTTCGTAGGACGCGTCCATGAAGGCGCCCAGCTCGGCCTTGGGGATCTTCCAGTCGATGCTCTTGATATCCACGAACCCGGCCATGCGCCCAGTGCGGCTATCCACCAGCGCAAAGGCGAAGTAGGTGCGCGCCTCGGCCTTGGCCAGCATGTTCGCCACATGCGTGCGGGTTTCCTCCAAGGTCTGTGTAACGGCGACCGTGCCCGCGAAGAAATCCTCCAAGCGCGGGCGGTTGGTGTCGATCAATCGGAAGAAGTGCTCGGCATCTTCCGCGATGATGGGGCGCAACTCATAGTGTGAGAACCGCATGGGTCAAACCTACCAAGCGGGCGCGAGGTTGCAGGCTAAGGGTGATGGCGGCCCCGTGTGCACCTACTTCACCATCATCACCCGTACGGTAGCGCGCGGCGCCCCAGCGCGGCTCCAACGCACCATGTACAAACCCGGCGCTAGAGCGGCACCGTCGAACCGAACACTATTGGCCCCAAGGCCCTGCTGCCTGCTTAGCACGCGACCGTTCAGATCGACCAGTTCCAGGACATCTTCGCTCATGAGCTTCTCGCTGCACACCACCATGAAGCTGGTATTCGCGGGGTTCGGCGCGACGGCCATGTTCCACGGCGACCGTTCCTCCATCCCCAGGCCGATCACCACGTAGGGATCGCTCATCGTCGTGCAACCGAAAACGCTGGTGGTGGAAACGGTGTAGTCGCCCGCTGCGGAAAGGAAGAGGAACTGTTCATCCGCACCGGCAATGCTGTCCCCGTTCAAGAACCACTGGTAGTCGTCTGCCGCACTGGCCTGCAAGACGTCCACGCTTTGCATGGTGATCTGCGCGGAGAACAAGCTGCAATCCACCAAGGTGTTCAGCGTGGTGTTGGTGATCACCGGCTGGTTGAGGTCGAAGTAGATCTCGGCGGTGTTCTCGATCTCCGTGGCATGGGGCAGGCCGGTGATCGGCCGGACGCGGAACTTGACGAAGCCATGGCTCCCAAGTTGATCGGCGCCGCTGTCGGGTAGTTGGATATTCTCGAACAGGAAGATCACCTCTCCGTCCGCACCCATCTCCACCGATGTGACCGGATGGCTGAAACCGAGCACTTGCAGGCTGCTGTGATCCAAGGCGGCGCTTAAGACATCGCGCAGCATGACCGTGTTCGCGGGAGCGGTCCCGGTATTCTGGAAGCGAAGGGTATAGGTGAACCATTGTTGATCGATGGCCACGACCCCGAAGGGACCGGTCCCGCGCGGCTCCACCTGCTTGTCGTTCGGGTCGTAGGAGCACAGGATCTCCTCCTCAGTGGCGGTGCTGAACATTCCCGTGGCACTGCCCAGGGTGTCCATTGCGTACACGGTGACCGTGTGCTGGCCGAACTCGCCTGGCGCATCGACCGTCGGTACCAGCACAGTAACGTTCATGGTGGCGGTCCCAAAGAAGAACAGGTCCTCGAAGCTCCACCATGCGGTCTGGCCAACCACGGAATCGGGCGCGGGCTCCCAGTCGATGTAGGTATAGGAGCTATCCAAGGCCAGGGCCACCAGGCCATCCTGCACCAGGGTGCCTTCGTTCGCATAACTCAACCACAGCAGCGCAGCCTGCCCACAGATCTGTGGCCCTACCGTCATCACAGGTACTACGAGCGAGGTATCGATGTTAGGGGCGAAGCCGAAATCATGGCCTGTGCTAACCGGTGTGTTCTGGTCGAGCGAGACATGATAGGAAGCCGAGTCCGTGGTCAATTCCCAGTACGAACTTGAGGTGACCGCGGTCACTTCGTAGGAACCGCTATCCGCGAACACCGTGTATGCACCAGATGCGGTGGTGTAGGGCGAGGTCACGAACGGGGAACACGTCACCTGGGTCCATGGCAGCGGACCTTCACCTGCATCGGGGTCTCCGTTCTCGTTCACATCATGAAAGAGGTTCCCTTGGATCTGGTAAGGAGCATCGATGAAATTCTCGTACCAGATCAACACGCTGTGCTCGTCGGGAAAACCGAGGAGTGACGCTGCCAATAGGTCAAGGTCTCCGTCCTGATCCATATCATGGCCGTGGCACATGTACGCACGCGATAGGTTGCCGACAAGGATGGCGGGTCCAAAACTTCCCAGGCCGTCGTTCTCGTACCACAACACCTGGCCGGCGGTGGTGGCCGTGGCCGCTAGATCGCGATCCCCATCGCCATCGAGATCCGCAGCGAACACGCCGAAGGCTCCATCAGCGGTACCGATCAACTGCTGTGGGCCGAAAACCCCGGATCCATCGTTGGCGCACCATGCGAACTTGTCCGTCGTATTTCCCGCGCCGAAGACGACATCCAGGTCTGCGTCCTGATCCATATCGGCCAGTTGCAAACGGCCAAGCCCGTCCACATCCTCGGTGACAAGCTGCTCCGGGGCGAACACCCCGGCTCCATTGTTCGCGAACCACGTGATGCTGTCGCTATAGGAACTCCCTATGACGATGTCCGGATCCCCGTCGTTGTCGATATCGTCCACGGCCGCGTCCCGGATGAAATCCAATGCGGTTGTCAAATGAAGGACATTGCTGAACGTTCCGTTGCCCAGGTTCCTGAACCAATTGATAGGATATGTGGCATCGTTAGCGGAGCAAACAATGTCCACATCCTGGTCGCCATCGAGATCCTCCAGAATGATGTGCGTCGTTTTGAACGCATATCCGACCGGGTTCAGCGTCCCAAAGACACCACCGCCCTGGTTCTCCATCCAATGGATGTTCGGGGTACCGCCCAATACGCCCGTCACCACATCCATATCGCCATCGCCGTCCATGTCCGCCGCGTTCGCCGTGGGGGTTTCAACGCTCTCGCGTAGATCTTGCGGCATGGCGAACCCGCCCAGACCGTTCCCGGCAAACCAGCTGACCTTGTAGTCCACTTCAGAAGGGGCTAGAAGATCGTCCAAGCCATCGCCGTTCAGATCCACCACAGCGATGCGCCTTACCTCGAGCGTTTGTGCATCGACATCCCGTTCTGGATCGAAGCCGCCTATCCCATCACCACGGTACCA
Organism: Flavobacteriales bacterium; assembly: GCA_017987895.1. GTDB lineage: Bacteria > Bacteroidota > Bacteroidia > Flavobacteriales_F > PHOS-HE28 > PHOS-HE28. The sequence continues at coordinate 3,755 of JAGNSU010000084.1, forward strand.
GCAGACTTCCTGACCGATCTCTGCCGCGGACAGCACATCACCGTAGCCATCCCCATTGAGGTCAGCGACAAAAACGGATACGGGGCCGTTGCTCGCTGGATCGATCGTTTGACGGGCACCAAAACCGCCGGAACCATCGTTGAGGTAGTAAAGCAAGCTATCCCCTGAGTCTGTGCTGACCACGTCCATGTCGCCATCGAGGTCCAGGTCGTACGAGAAAACCGAACTCACATAGTTCAGGTCCTCATCGATCTCATGGACGCCGAATAGACCCGTCCATCCGTTCTCCAACCACACCAGGCGAAGATCAGACCCCATGACGACGTCGAGGTCCCCATCATTGTCCATATCGGCCGGGAACATGGAGTTCGAGGGCTGCGTGGCCATGGTGTGTTGTGCGATGAACTGACCACTCCCGTCGTTCTCGAACCAATCCGTCTCGCCAGAGGTAAGCAGATCCACATCACCATCCTCATCCATATCGGCGGGCCAAACCCCTTCGACGTATGGTAGGGTATCGCTGATGATCATCTCGGCGCCGAACCCACCGGAGCCATCGTTCTCGAACCACGACAAGGTCGCCTGCGCGGCCCTGCCCGCGATCACGTCGGGGTGTCCATCGCCCGATAGATCGGCCGCAGCAAGCCATGTTGCGCCGTTGGGCTGTGTGGCAATGACATGTGACGCACCGAACCCACCTGTGCCATCGTTCTGGAACCATACGACGGTACTGTCGCCCGAATACGCCGTTACGACATCCAGATCACCGTCATCATCCAGATCACTGGTGACGATGTTGAGCGCGGTCATCGACGTAGCGATCACCTGTTGCACGCCGAACACGCCGGCGCCATTGTTCCGGTGCCAGGAGAGGGCGTGTTCCCCATTCTCGAGTACCATGGCGTCCGCATCCCCATCGCCGTCAAGGTCCGCTGCATGGACCCAGTCGGGATGGATCATTGTTGACTCTTCGATGATCCTGGGGCCGAATTGCGCAGCGGTGGGAACGGCCGCAACGGCGAGAAGAACAGCCAGAACAATTCCCGATTGGACCTTGTTAGTGGAGGTGCTTAAGAATACCCAGTTGCCACGCATGGAAATGATCACTTCGGCGCGAAGCTAACCGCAAGTGCAGCACGGGGAAAGGCCTCAGTAACAATAGACCGAACCCTACCAACCGGTCACCAGGAGCCGCCGCGCTGCATTGAGGCCACACTTCTGGTAGCGGTGGTACGCCTGTGCCGCGCGCTCACGGATGGCCGCATCACTTTCGCGAAGCACCCAGCCCGCCAACGCCGCATGCAGGGTATAGGCTTCCGGTGCCATCAGGCCGGTGGTCCACACCAGCGGTGTGGCGCCCGTGCTCTTCAAGTGGTCCGCGTAGTAGCCCTTGCTCACACAGGCTAGGATGATCGCCTGTCTTTTGCGTTGATCCCGGGCTGGATAAACACCTTCGAGCGTGAAGTCCATCAAGCCATCGTGCCCCGCATAGGCCACGAGATCCGCACCGCCACCGATCGGAACCAAAGCGCCCGCTACGTTCAGCTTGCTTGCCTTCGCTCCGCTGGCATAAGTGAGCAGATCCTCGGTCGCCTCGCGGATGTTCCGGCCGTCGTAAGCATCGGCAACAAGGTAGACCGCGCTATCGCGATGCTTCCATAGTACGCGTTCCAGGATATGCGCCTCCGCGGGCTTGGGCGTCTGCAGGCGGATCCACTCCTTGGAATGATCGAAGAAGGTGCGCACACCGAAGGCCGCTCCCCAGTACAAGTTGGCCGAGGTGCTCTGGCCATTGCCCAGGCTTGCGGGAACCTTCACGATGCCTTGGTGCACGTTGTCGCAAAGTGCCACGACCACATGAGCGACACGTTGGGCCTGCGCCTCAAACGCGAGCACAAGAGAGAAAAGAAGCAGACAACGCATGGGATGGGACGTTCACCCCCGTTAACGCGTGATGAGGATCTTTATGCTCCTCAGGACGCGAGCATCACTTCAAATACCAGGGCCATGAACCATCCCACCTACCCCATCGCTCTCTCGCTGCTGATGTTGCATTGCGGTTCGCGACCTGCACCGCGGGCCGACGCCGCCCCTGCGGTTCCCGCATACGAGTGTGACGGTCCCGATCAAGAGGTCCAGTGCTTCTTCACCAACCTCCCGGCAGACCTTGGGCCGGTGATGACCATCGCCGCGCCTGACGAGCCGGGCGACCGCATGATCATCCGGGGTCGTGTACTACGCGCGGATACCAAGACGCCTTATGCCGGTGCTGTTCTCTATGCGTACAACACGGACATCACCGGGCACTATGCCACCAGCGATACGAACGACCACATACTGCGCTGGCACGGACGACTGCACGGCTGGTGCCGCACCGACGCTGATGGCCGCTACGAGCTCCACAGCATCCGCCCGGGCGCTTATCCCAATGGAAAAGCGCCGGCGCATATCCATGCGGCCGTGCAATTGCAGAACGGCGCTGCGTTCTGGATCAACGACTTCGTTTTCGCCGATGACCCACACCTGGACTCCCTCTACTTCAAGTTGCTCCGTGAACCACACAACCCCAAGGAACTGGACAATGGCGTGGTAACGCTTGTCCCTCAGGAAGGGGTGCTGGTCGGTACGCGGGATATTGCGGTTCAGGACCAGTAGTGCGAGGATCGGATCCGCTCCACGCGCTCCGCTCCCGCTTCCACTACATTCGGACCCCGATCATTCCATCATGAAACCGTTGGCTCTCCTTGTCCTCTCGCTTTTCTCCCTCACTACGTCCGCCCAGAAGGTGGCCTACGAAGACGACCTCGTCACCGTGGACGGACAGCCCTATTGCAAACTCACCAAGACCAACTGCAAGCTCGGCCTTTGCGACTACCATGTGGCCACCTTGGATGGCGCGGAGATCATCTTCATCAAGGCGATGGACTATAACGATCGCGACAAGGTGAGTTCCTCCAACCCCAACGGCCGGGTGCTCTATTTCGATTGGACCTTCCTGGGATCGGGCGGCAAGGCCGAAACGGACCAGGTCTCCGGGAAGAACCTCGCCAAGGCCATGGTGGATGCCCGCCTGCTGAAGGATGGTGCCCTCGATACCACCGGCGAACGCAATTTCATCGCCATCAACGGCACGCGCCATACGAACCGGCAGGAGCAGCTCGGGTTGCCGGTGATCATCATACAGCGGTAGACGGATCCATTTCGGGCGTCGAAGACTTTTTCTTCGACAGGCACCTATTGCAACCAACAAGGCCATGAACCTGCGCACCTACCCCATCGCTCTTTCGCTGCTGATGTTGCATTGTGGCCTGCCACCAGCACCGCCTGTCAATAGTGCGCCTGCGGCACTCCCGGGCGATTGCAACGGCCCAGACCAGAAGGTCCAGTGCTTCTTCGTCAACCTGCCGGCGAACCTTGGGCCGGTGATGACCATTGCCGCGCCTGACGAACCAGGCAACCGCATGATCATCCGCGGCCGTGTACTACGCGCGGATGCCAAGACGCCTTATGCCCGTGCTGTTCTCTATGCGTACCACACGGACATCACCGGGCATTATGCCACCAGCGATACCTATGACCATATCCTGCGCTGGCACGGACGCCTGCATGGCTGGTGCCGCACCGACGCCGAAGGCCGCTACGAGCTCCAAAGCATCCGCCCAGGGGCCTACCCGAACGGCAAGGCCCCGGCACATATCCACGCGGCCGTGCAATTGCAGAACGGCACCACGTCCTGGATCAACGACTTCGTCTTCGCCGATGATCCGCACCTGGACTCGACGTACTTCAAGCTGCTCCGTGAACCCCACAACCCCAAGGAACTCGACAACGGCGTGGTGACCCTTGTTCCGCAGGAAGGGGTCCTGTTCGGTACGCGGGATATCGTGGTCAGCGAGTAGGGCGAGAGGCGCGGATCACAGAGCCGCGCCAGCGGAGGGGCCTACTTGCCCTTGATCTCCGCGAATTCAAGATCAAGGATCGCGTACTCCTTCCAGTCCTTGAAGTCGAAATGCCACCACTCGGTCTGAAAGACCGTGAAGCCCTCCGCCCGCATCGCTGCGATCAATAGATCGCGCAGGCGCGTGGCCTCCGGTGTGGAGCAGGCATAGTCCGGATAGGACCGTTCCGTCATCTCATCGTATTCGCTTGGCATCTTCACCGCTTGAGCTGTCTTGAGGTCGAACAGCGTGAGGTCCACTGCGCATCCCCGGTTATGCCGCGAACCCACCGCAGGGTCGGCCACGAAGCTCTTCTTCTCCGTGGGCGTGCTGTCCCAGAGGATCTTGGTCACCCGCCAGGGCCGGTAGCCATCGAATACCAACAAGCCGAAGCCCTCCGCCTTCAACGTCTGGTTCACACGCACCAACGCCTCGGCAGCTGGACGCTGCAGGAAGGCGCGCGCCTGCTTGTAGACCGGCCTGCTCAGGAAATTGTTCTTCGTCGCGTAGCGGATGTCGAGCTTGATCGTGGGATCGAGTTTGACGATCTCCACAAGCTCGGGCTGGCGGAACGTGCCGGTTTCCTTGGGTGGCCCTTGAGAAAAGGAGAGTGAAGCAGCGAGCAATGCGCTGCAGAGTACCGCGGCTTTGGGGACGGATGCGATCACGGGTTCAAGATAAAGCCGTGATCATGCCGTGTGGGATGCTGCGTTCAGGCGCGCGTTGGTGCCCTCTACCGAGAGGTGCCCTAGTGCGCCACAACGAAGCGCATGGGTACCGCTTGGTCCAGCGACAACACGTAGCACCCGTTCGGCAGATGGGAAACATCCAGCGAGACCACCTGCAGCGCGGCCGGTCGCTCTCGCAATACCATGCGGCCACTGAGATCCTGCACGGCCACTTCGTTCACAGCCACGGTGCTGGTGATCGATAACGTGTGGCCCGCCGGATCGGGAGCCATCGTCCAAGAGATGGGCGCAGGCCTTTCATCCACGGCCACGGACATCCAGCAACTGGGCGCATTCGCATCGGGGTAGAAGGCCTCGGTGCCAAGGCCGAAACACAGCAGCTCGAAGCCACATTCCAAGAAATTGCTCAGCGGTTCGAACAGACCGTGGGTGGAGCCCACACCCTCAATGAGGTATTGCGCCCAGCTGTTGCCAAGCTCGTACCGCGCGCGCATTTCGGTGCCGATGAGGAGGCTATCCACCGCAAGCACGGTGATGTCCGGGTTCCAATTCGTGAAGGACAAGGGCAGCGTGTCCCCCACCACGAGGTCGAAATCATGCAGCAGTTCGTCGGCATTGTTGTACCAATACCGCAGCTGCCTTCCATCCTGCCGGATGAGCTGCACAGCGGCCGGGTTGGGCAAATTGAAATGCGTGCCCTGGCAATTGGGATCGGCCGGTGCACCACCCTGCCAATTCAAATTGACGATGCCCTGCTGGTAGATCTTGGTCCAGATAACCCCATTGATCGCGGAATCGCCGGCCGTGAAATAGTTATAGGTATTGTCGGCGATGCAGGGTACGGGAACCGCGCAGATCGAATGCACACGCCAGACGGGATCGTTGGCCAGGTAGTCCTGTGCAACAGCGGCCGAGGCGATCAGGGAGCAAAGCAGTAGTGTAGTGTGGCGCATGGGACTTGGTTTGATAGCAGGACAAAGGAACGACCCGATATGCTGCCCGGTGAACGGGGAAGGGATGGGCACGGGTCACAGACCCGCGCCAGCGGAGGGCCACGGGGTCGTCGCCCTGCCGAATGGACACTTCATGATCGCGGGCTATACGCAATCGAACGATGGTGACGTGCAGAACTTCATCGGGGTGCGCGACGTCTGGCTGATCGAACTGGGTGAAGAGGATCTCGCCACCGGTCTGCCACAGGCATCTCAGGTATCGGACCTCATCGCCATGCCGAATCCGACCAACGGGCTCCTCCGGCTCTCAGGTGATATCGGCGCGAACACCAGCTATACCGTGATCAACGCCATGGGTGCGGCGGTGCTTTCCAATCGGCTGCAAGGCCATGATCGCACCATCGATCTGAGCGCATTGCCACCTGGGCCGTACATGCTGAACGGCAATTCAGCGGAAGGAACTTTCTGCCTCCGCGTTGTGAAGGAATAGATCGCGGCTTGGGCGGGACAGGCTCTTGATCACCCGCTGTGATCGTGCATGGCACGGGGGGCTACCCCTCGTGCGTTGTCGACTTGAGCAATACCTCTCTCAACTTCGGTAACTCACCCTCCATGAAGGTGCCCCCTGTCAGAATGAAATACATCTTGTCCCCTACCCTCCAGTAAGACCAGGGGGCCTTGTGCAGTTCCTCCTTCTGATTAAAACCTAGCCCGCCGAATTGCTTTTCCATCTGGATGGCGGCCTGTTCGCTGCTGAGCGACCACCGGATCACTTTAGCCCGGCCATATAAGTCGCGGCTCATCTCCTGCTTTCCCCGGATATCGAACGACTCAATCCGCAGGATCTTCTTTGTATCGAGCGTATCACTGATGGGAAATCGCGTGTGCTCGTCCGCGGCCATCCGCTGCCACCTCTTGACCCAATGATCGTTCTGCGGCTGCGTTAGGCAACCGTATCCGGCGGAGATGTGCTCTGTCTTGCAATACTTGGACGGCACCACAGCATAGCCGACGTCATCAAGCGCATCCAGCGCGGGCCGGAAATCGCCCTGTGCGAAGGTTGGGATAACCCATAGGGCCAGCACACCTGTGATCGCTCGTACCGACATGCCAGCCAAGATACGAGCGATGGTGAGGCTATTGCTTCCGGCAGTTCGAATCGAAGAAATCAACCGAATTCATTGTTTTCAATCCTACATCACTCGTCATAGGCCCTAACTTCAGCAGTTCACCAATCAATGTTCTGCGGCGCTCATCCATTGACGCTGCATCCCATTGGTAGTAGAAGGGCCAGTTGCAAGCTAGACCTTTCCGACCCCCACCCTTTATGGGCAGTTTGCAGGAAACAAGAACATTGGGCTGTATGAACTTGCTGGTGTCGACTTGCAGCTCTGCTGAAGGGGTTAGGTGAACACCAATCCAATCAGCCTGCTCATACCATGATGCCACTTCATCCACAGCTGGGCCCAGTAGGATATTGCCCTGCGAAAGGAAACGGCCATATGAAATGGCACCACGCAGCGGCAAGCCCATGTCTATTGCTCGCGTCAACGTCGTCGCGGACAACAATACTGCACACTCAAGCGCACCCTGTAAATCCCCCTTGACAGCGAAGGCAATGGTATCAGAGATGCTAATAACCTCTGGGTCTAGACCTGCAAATCGCTGGCGGAATTCTTCACCTCGATCACCACGTACCAAATCCAGGGCGCGTTCCTTGGCTTTGCTTACTAAGGAGTTCAGTTTGTCCAACGGATCAGAACCGCTGCGTTGCCATATTCCCTTCCAGCCGAGAACATCGAGTAAGGCAATTGCTCCGCACTCCATCGATTTAGATTGAACAGATTCGATCGATAAATGTAAGCTGCTCAATATGCTGCCAAACGTTGAACCGCCTCCTTCAACCTCCCCTTCGGCAGGAAGCCCTGCTCCAGCGGGATCGCAAAGGGCACGGGCGTATCCCAGCTCGCCACGCGCATCACAGGCGCATCGAGGTGTTCGAAGGCGTGCTCGTTGATCAGCGCGCTGATCTCGCCGCCCATGCCGGCGGTGAGGGTGTCCTCGTGCAGCACGAGGGCCTTGCCGGTCTTCTTCACGCTGGTGAGGATGGTGTCCACATCCAAGGGGACGAGCGTGCGCAGGTCAATGATCTCCACTTCGACTCCGCTCAGTGTAGACATCTCCTGCGCTACCTCTTTCGCCCAATGCACCCCCATGCCGTAGGTGATGATGGATAGGTCCTTGCCTTCGCGCACCACGTTCGCCTGGCCGAAGGGAATGCCGTAGGGCTGCTCGGGCACGGGACCGCTGATGCTGCGGTACATGGCCTTGTGTTCGAAGAACATCACCGGGTTCGGGTCGTCGAAGGCGGTCATGAGCAGGCCTTTGGCATCGTAGGGGTTGCTCGGGTACACCACCTTCAGTCCGGGCGTCTTCACGAACCACATCTCATTGCTCTGGCTATGGAAGGGCCCCGCTCCCACCCCAGCACCGGTGGGCATGCGCACCACCACGTCGGCGTTCTGCCCCCAGCGGTAGTGGATCTTCGCGAAGTTGTTGCAGATCTGGGTCATGCCTTCGGTAACGAAGTCGGCGAACTGCATCTCCATCATGGCCTTCATGCCCTTGATGCTGAGCCCGAGCGCCGCACCGAGGATCGCGCTTTCACAGAGGGGAGTATTGCGCACGCGGTCCTTGCCGAATCGCTCCACGAAACCATCGGTGATCTTGAACGCACCGCCGTACTCCGCGATGTCCTGGCCCATCAATACCAGGTTCGGGTGGCGCTCCATGCTTTGCGCCATGCCCTCCTGGATCGCGTCGATCATGCGGATTTCCCGAGCCTCAAGCTGCGAGCCACTAGCTTCAAGCTTGTGGCTTGTGGCTAGTGGCTTGAGGCTCGCGTCGGCTGGTGCGTAGACATCACCTACCTCAACCTCTTGCACCGGGACCGGCTCCGGTTCCTCGAACGCATGCTTCAGATCGTCCTCGATACTGTCCTTCAGGCGCGTGCGGATCTCATCGCGCGAAGCGATGCTCAGCACACCGGTCTTCAGCAGCCACGCCTCGTAGTTCATCACGGGGTCCTTCTTGCCCCATTCCTCGAAGAGTTCCTTGGGCACGTACTTCGTTCCGCTCGCTTCCTCGTGGCCGCGCATGCGGAAGGTGATGCACTCCACCAGGATCGGACGCGGGTTCTCGCGCACGCTGTCGGCCAGCTTCGCGAGGTTGTTGTAGACCTCCAGGATGTTGTTGCCCGCGATCTGCACCGCTTCGATGCCGTAGCCGATGGCCTTGTCCACGAAGCTCTTCATGCGGAACTGCTCGCTGCTGGGCGTGCTCAGTCCGTAGCCGTTGTTCTCGATGATGAAGAGCACGGGCAGGTCCCACACCGCCGCCACGTTCACGCTCTCGTGGAAGTCGCCCTCGCTGGTGGCGCCGTCGCCGGTGAAGACGATCGTGCACCGGTTCTCCTTCTTCAGTTTGTGCGCCAGCGCGATCCCATCAGCTATGCCCATCTGCGGACCGAGGTGGCTGATCATGCCCACCACCTTGTGCTCCTGACTGCCGAAGTGGAAGCTGCGCTCGCGGCCCTTGCTGTAGCCGGTGGCCTTGCCCTGCCATTGCGCGAAGAGCTTGGCGAAGGGCATTCCACGCGTGGTGAAGACGCCCAGGTTACGGTGCATGGGCAGGATGTACTCGTCCTGCTGAAGGACCATGGCGGCCCCAACGCTGATGGCTTCCTGGCCGATGCCGCTGAACCACTTGCTGATCTTGCCCTGACGCAGCAGGCTGAGCATCTTCTCCTCGATGATGCGCGGGAAGACGAGCTTCTCGTAGGTCTGGAGCA
>JAGNSU010000015.1 GCA_017987895.1 Flavobacteriales bacterium
GCCCTTAAGGCTTCGGCGGACAAAGCATGAAGATCCCCATCCACCCTCCCAACGCGGCGAAACCCCTCGCCCCGTATACCCCGGCCATCGAAGCGGGCGGCTTCGTGTTCCTGAGCGGCCAGATCGCGCTGGACGAGAAGGGTGAACTCCACATGGAGAACATCGCCACCGAAACGCGGCGGGTGATGGACAACATCGGCATCCTTCTCAAAGCCGCCGGGCTGGACTACGAGAACCTGGTGAAGGTGACGATCTTTCTGAGCGACATGAACCATTACGCCGCCGTGAACGAGGTGTACGGCGACTACTTCGAGGACACGCCGCCAGCGCGTGAGGCCATGGCTGTGAAAGGCCTGCCGCGTGGCGCGAACGTGGAGATCAGCGGGATCGCGCGACGGAGCGGGGTGGCTATCTGAAGAGAGGACCATGCTTACCTTCATGGGAGCAATACCTGCGGACCATGATCCGGCTCAAGATCTTCTTTCTCCTCTCCGCTGCTTTCGTCCTCCATGCGAACGCCCAACAACACAATGAGAACTGGGTACTCGGGAGGGATATATGGTTGAATTTCAGCGGACCGATGGTTTCGCCCGCGGTGAGCAGCTATCTCGCCGGTCAGCGGACGGGTTGCATAAGCGATACCAGTGGCAATTTTCTCTTGATGGCAGATAGTACGGGCATCCGTGATGCCCTTTTCCAACTAATGCCCGGCGGCGATGCCACCGCCTTGGGCTGGGGCCAGCCCGCGCAATTCCTAGTGTTGCCCAAACCGGCCTATCCGGATCGCTACTACGTGCTGATCAATGAGGACATGCCCGGCCATCGTGGTGGCGCAGTGGAGGTGGACATGACCCTGAACAACGGCCTTGGAGCGGTGGTGGGCACTACGATCTGGTATGCGGACAACGTGACGGCCAAGCTGGCGGCAACGCCGCGTGCGGACGATACCGGGTACTGGCTCTTGCAACACAAAGACGGGACGGATGCGTTCGAGTCCTATCTGCTTTCAGCTACGGGCGTTGCTCCTCAACCGGTGACCACCAATGCAGGCAGTGCCTTCCTCCCCAGCGCCGCCCCTACTGAGAGCATGGATTTCTGGGGTCCGATGAAATTCAATGTACAAGGCGACCTACTGGCAATGGTGACTCACGGACCGGCACCGGATACCAGCACTGCGGTGGAGATCTATCAGTTCGACGCGGCCGCTGGAACGATAGCTGCAAACCCCTTCGCCACGGTACATAACTTCGTGACGTTCGTCTCCTACGAGATCATCGGTGCCGACACCATCTACGATTCGATCCCGTCCTGGTCCTACTTCCGGCACTTCATGGGCATTGAATTCGACACCACTGGCCAGTACCTCTACATCAGCGAGTGGGATACGCTGGCTGAAGCGGATGGATGGTACCCATACCAGCTAAGCCTCGGTTCAATGGACCAGGCAACCATACAGTCATCCATGATCACCATAGGTGGCGGCTCGGGGACCGCAGGTTATCCTATTGTTGACAGCAAGGGCTCTCAATTGGAGTTAGCCCCGAATGGCCAATTGATCTTCCGGCCATCTGTTGGTCCGGTCCCTTTCTTCCGGTACGGCAATAATTTGCCACATGAACTTCTGGATCCGCACTATCCTATTCTGAGTTCGTATTCATTGCCGTCTTCAACCGCCATGGCCGGCCTTCCCACGTTCTGCAAGCGTTACCTGGGCGATAGTCCCACATGGGTAGAACCTGAGCGCACCCCGCGAGGCGGGGATCTCACCATACGCCCGCAACCGATGGCAGAACGTGCCGTGCTGGATATGCACGGGTTAGGCTACCCGGACCACTTGAAGTGGTTCGATGCCGTGGGTCACTTGGTGCGCGAAGAGCCGGCCCTTATCGATGGGCCCACCGTGGTGCTCGCGCGAGGCGAACTCAACTCCGGTCTATACCTCGTAGTTCCTTCCCGCAACGGGCAGCGCTTGGGGCAGGCCCGGGTGCTGTGCGAGTGAGGGACATCTGCCTTACTGGCACCGCTCGCTGATGTGATCAGCCCCTGTCCGGTGCGTTTGCGGTGAAAGGACTGCCGCGCGGCGCGAACGTGGAGATCAGTGGGGTCGCGCGACGGAGCGGGGTCGTAGTGTGACGTGAACGAAGGTCATTTCAGGGGAGCAACTCCTGCGCAGGATCCACCGACGTGCGCCAGTGCGCGAAACCGCCCTTCAGATCCACCACCCTGCGAAAACCCAATCTCATCATGCGTCGCGCGGCCAGCGGGCTCCGATGGCATGTCTGGCAGTAGACAAAGACCAGCGCATCGCGTTCGATCGCTTGGACCGAACGTCCGAAACGAAAGGACAGGTAACTGTGGTTCAAAGCCCCTGGAAGGTGCCCCTTGGCGAACTCCCCACGGGTCCGCACATCGATGATCACATGCTCGCCACTGTCGGCCAGTAGTCGTGCGTAATTCGCAGGCTCCAGCTTTTCGTACGTGAATCCTTCTTTACTGCGAACACTGAAACATCCGCACAGGAACGCGCAGCCGAACAGTAGGGCCCACCAACCGCGCCGCCATGATCGCGGCCTTTCCGTCCGACATAAGATCGCGACGACCGGAGAAGTACTCGTACAAAACACCATGCGCTTGTCACCCCATCCTCTTCCGCTGCGTGCCATAAAGCGCCACCAGCGCCAGGGCCATCATGGGTCCGAAGAAACCCAGGTACTTGAGGGGAAGCACGATGTGCGGCAGAAAGATGCCCACCACCTGTGCACCGGCGTAGATGTTGAAGCCGCTCCGCTTGCCCTGCCACATGCCGATGGCCCCGATGAACCGCGCGACGGTGCGCACGAGCAGCAGGAACATGAGCACCGCCCCGCTGTGGTAGAGCATGGTGCCGATCTCCTCCAGCTGCGCTTCGGCCCCTTCGCCCATCATGGCCTTGAACTGATCGGCCTGGGCGGTGAGCATGCTGATGAACTCTTCTTCCGGTACTGAGCGGATGCCCAGCATCGCCATCGCACCAAACCCATACAGCAGGAGGAAAAAGCCGCAGTTGATAAAGCTCAGGATCCCCAAGCCCGAGACCATGTCAGGGCGTTGGGTGGAACCGGTTTCATCCGCGAGAAAATGGTTGGCCATGATGGAGGGTCGGTGAAGCGTCGAAGATAGGCGCGGTGATGCATAGCCGAAGGGTCCTTTGCAAGTCACCCTCAGGAACTTCCCAACCTGACCCGGGCCACGGAGACACTGGCGGCACACAGGTTGGATCCTCCGTGCCTCCGTGGCTTCCGTGTGGTATCTCTCAACTCCATCGGGACGAACGGCAACCCGAAGCGCCAACTACCTTCGCGGCCTCAAAACGCAGGACCGATGAGTTATGATGTGATCGTTCTCGGCAGCGGCCCCGGTGGCTATGTGGCCGCCATCCGCGCCAGCCAGCTGGGCCTCAAAACCGCCATTGTGGAGAAGGAGGCGCTGGGCGGCATCTGCCTGAACTGGGGCTGCATCCCCACCAAGGCCTTGCTGAAAAGCGCACAGGTCTTCGAGTACATCCAACACGCCAAGGACTACGGCATCACCGTGGCCGAAGGCAAGCCCGATATGAAGGCGATCGTATCACGCAGCCGCGATGTGGCCAAAGGCATGAGCAACGGAGTGCAGTTCCTCATGAAGAAGAACAAGATCGACGTGATGATGGGCACCGGCATGCTGCAGCCCGGCAAGAAGATCGAAGTGACCGGAGCCGACGGCAAGAAGCAGGTGGTGGAAGGCAAGCATATCATCATCGCCACCGGCGCGCGCAGCCGAGCACTACCCACCCTTCCACAGGACGGCAAGAAGATCATCGGCTACCGCGAGGCCATGGTGCTGGCGGACCAACCCAAGAGCATGGTGGTGGTGGGCAGCGGCGCCATCGGGAGCGAGTTCGCCTACTTCTACAATGCCATCGGCACCAAGGTGACGCTGGTCGAGTTCCTGCCGAACGTGGTGCCCGTGGAGGATGAGGACGTGAGCAAGCAACTGGAGCGTAGCTTCAAGAAGCAAGGCATCGAGGTGATGGTCTCCTCGGAAGTAACGAGCGTGGATACGAAGGGCAAGGGCTGCATGGTGACGGTGAAGAACGCTGCCGGCGAGAAGAAGATCGAGTGCGATATCGTGTTGAGCGCGGTGGGTATCGCGGCCAACATCGAAGGCATCGGGTTGGAGGCCGTGGGCATCGTCACGGACAAAGGCAAGATCACTACGAACGAGTTCTACGCGACCAACATCCCGGGCTATTACGCCATCGGTGATGCGACCCCGGGCCAGGCGCTCGCGCATGTGGCCAGCGCCGAAGGTATCATCTGCGTGGAAAAGATCGCCGGGCAGAACCCGCACGCCCTGGACTACGGCAACATCCCGGGCTGCACCTATTGTTCGCCGGAAGTGGCCAGCGTGGGCATGACGGAGAAACAGTGCAAGGACAAAGGCTTGGAGATCAAGGTCGGGAAGTTCCCCTTCAGCGCGAGCGGCAAGGCCAGTGCGGCCGGCGCGAAGGACGGTTTCGTGAAACTGATCTTCGATGCCAAGTACGGCGAACTGCTCGGAGCCCACATGATCGGCATGAACGTGACGGAGATGATCGCCGAGTGCGTGAGCATCCGCAAGCTGGAGACCACAGGCCATGAGATCATCAAGACCGTACACCCGCACCCGACGATGAGCGAAGCCATCATGGAAGCGGCGGCGGCGGCGTATGGCGAGGTTATTCACTTGTAAAGGCTGAAGGAAAAAGGTTGAAGGTGAAAGACAAAAGCCTGAGCAACGCATTCATCAGGCTTTATCCTTCGACCTTTTGCCTTTCACCTTTGCCCTTGTACTCGTGCTGTTGCCTCCTCGACCTACATCCCCATGTGCGGCATAGCCGGTAGCTACCAGATCGACCCCTCGCGTCCCGAGACCGGTGCGCGGATCGAGGATGCGCTGACGTGCATCGCGCACCGCGGTCCGGATGATGCCGGGATCCATCGCCAAGGGCGCGCTGTTCTCGGTCACCGCCGACTAAGCATCATCGATACCAGTAGTGCCGGTCACCAGCCGTTCACGGACAATGACGGACGCTACACCATGGTCTTCAATGGTGAAGTGTTCAACTACCAGGCGCTTCGCGCGGATCTTGAAGCGCAAGGCCACAACTTCCGCAGCAACAGCGATACGGAGATCGCCTTGCGGCTCTTCATCCTGAAGGGGCCGGCCTTCCTGCATGATCTCAACGGGTTTTTCGCGCTCGCGATCCACGATGCCGAGAACGACAGCCTCTTCGTCGCGCGCGATCGCTTCGGCGTGAAACCATTGCTCTGGAGCACCGCCGATGGCCGCTTCCTTTTCGCGAGCGAGCTGCGCGCGTTGCTCGCCCTGGGAGCGGAACGCACGCCCGACCGGCTTTCCACGGAGCAGTACTTCACCTACCACTACGTACCGGCCCCCTACTCCGTCTTCACCGGAACGCAGAAGTTGTTGCCCGGACATTCGCTGACGGTCGATGCACAGGGCGTCAGGGAGGAACAGTGGTACGATGTGGTGGAGGCGAGCGAACGCGTGAAGCCTTCCCCGGAGCCGAAGAAGACGTTGTTCGAGCTTCTGGACGATGCCGTGCGCCTCCGCCTGATCGCCGACGTGCCCGTGGGCACTTTCCTGAGCGGTGGCGTGGACAGCAGCATTGTGAGCGCCCTGGCCGCGCGTCACCACAAGCATCTACACACCTTCAGCATCGGCTATGCCGATGATCCCTTCTTCGATGAATCGCGGTACGCGGAGGAAGTGGCGCGGCACATCGGCAGCGAGCACAGCACCTTCAAACTGACGCGGGAGGAACTCGCCGAGAACTACCCGCGGTTACTGGCAGCGACCGACGAGCCATTCGCGGACAGTTCGGCCCTTCCCTCCTTCGTTCTTTGTGAGCGAACGCGGAAACACGTCACGGTAGCCGTAAGCGGCGATGGTGCGGACGAGGTCTTCGGCGGCTACCGGAAACACCAGGCCGAATTGCGCTGGCGTTCGCCGGGAGCTGCGGAACAGGTCGTTCGTGCGCTCGCACCACTGTGGCGAACGCTGCCCCGTTCGCGCAACGGCGCCTGGCAGAACCGCTTCAGGCAATTCGACCGCTTCGCGCGGTTGGCGCGTACAAGTGAGGAAGATCGCTTCCTGGAACTCGCTGGGTTCGCGGAGACCAGCACCGCCGCCGGTCTTGTGGTCGAAAGAGCCGCGCCGAACGCACTGGATGTCCGCAATATGGGGTTCACGGACGCACTGCGCCGAATGCCCGGCATGAACGGCGTGCTGCTCGCCGACGTGCTTTCCACGCTGCCCAACGACATGCTCCACAAGGTGGACCTCACCAGCATGGCCCATGCGCTCGAAGTAAGGACCCCCTTCCTGGACCGTCGCGTGGTGGAATTCGCGTTCAGCCTGCCCGCAGAAACCAAATTGCGCAAAGGCTCGGGCAAGCACATTCTGCGCGAGACGTTCGGGCATTTGCTACCCACCACGGTGATGACCCGCAGCAAAAAGGGCTTCGAAGTACCCCTCCTCGAGCTGCTACGCGGACCGTTGACGCCCTTCGTGGACGGGCTCTTCCGGAAGGACCTGATCGTTGCGGCTGGGCTCGATCCGGCCGCCGCGCAAGCTGTTCTCAAGCAAATGCGGTCGGCATCGCCCGGCTCATCACAGGCAACCGTACATGCGTTGCTCGTCTACCTATCGTGGTGGAAAAACCAGGTGGAACCCTTCGCGGGGAAGCCTGGCCGACGGGGGTAACTTCGCCCCGGCTCCCACCACCCCGCTGAAATGCCCAAGGTCCTCCGCATCATCAACCGTTTCAACCTGGGGGGACCCACGCACAACGCGGCCTACCTTACCCGGTACCTGCCCAAGGAATATGAGACCCTCCTTGTAGGCGGCATGTGGGATGCCTCGGAGGAAGGGTCCAAGCATATTCTCGACGCCATCGGTGTAGAACCCTTGATACTGCCCGAACTACAGCGCGAAGTGGCCCCTTGGCGGGACCGCGTCGCCTACGCCCGGATCAAGCAGTTGATAAAGGACTACCGGCCGGACATCGTGCATACCCACGCTAGCAAAGCGGGCGCGATCGGGCGCATGGCCGCTGCGGAAATGGGTGTTAAGGTGGTGGTGCACACCTTCCACGGCCACGTGTTCCACAGCTACTTCGGCGCCCTCCGCACCCAGGTCTACAAGAACATCGAACGCTTTCTGGCCCGCCGTTCGGACCGGATCGTGGCGATCAGTGATAAGCAGAAGCATGAGTTGGTGGACGAGCACCGCATCTGCAAAGCGGAAAAGGTGAGTGTGATCCCCCTGGGGTTCGATCTGACCAAGTTCCGCACGGACATGACCTCAAAACGCCAGTTGTTCCGGCGGGTGTATGGCGTGGCGGACGACGAGGTGGCCATCGGCATCGTCGGCCGACTTGTCCCCATCAAGGACCATGATATGTTCCTGGAAGCCGTTCGGGAGGTTGAACAAAGGACCGAACGACGCATCCGGGCCTTCATCGTCGGTGACGGCGAGGAGCGGGAGCGCTTGGAGCAGAAGGCCCGGGACCTCGGTTTAGGCCAGGTGGCCGGTCCCTACTTCAACGGACATGGATTCGGGCATGGGGTGAACGGCAAGCCCATGGTGGAACGCGCCGCGCTCACTTTCTGCAGTTGGATCAAGGAGGTGGATATCGTGAACGCGGGCCTGGACATCGCGGTGCTGACCAGCCGCAACGAGGGTACCCCCGTGAGCTTGATCGAGGCCCAGGCCTCGGACCGGCCTGTCGTAGCCACCAATGTGGGTGGCATCGAGAACGTGGTGGTGCCCGGCCGCACCGCTCTGTTGAGCCCTTCGGGCGACGTCAGCTCCTTCGCGGCCAATCTGCAACGCATGGTGGAAGATGATGGCTTGCGTCTGCGGATGGGGGAACAGGGCTGGGACCATGTGCGTGAACGGTACCACTTCACTCGTTTGGTGAACGACACCGCACGTCTCTACGGTTCCCTTCTGAACTGAAGGGCCCGCCGGAAAGAATACTTTTGCGCGATGCGGATGGGAATTGGGAAGGTCGCGCTCGGGACGCTCATGGTCACGTTCCTGCTCGGCGGCTGCACCATCAACCGGGACATCATGTTCAGGACCCCGATCGGGTACGCCTTCGATACGATCCCGGACACGATGGAGGTGACCTTTAAGATCCAGCCCAACGACTACGTCCAGTTCAGGCTCTTCGCCAATGACGGGTTCAAGATGATCGACATGATATCCTCCGGAGCCGGGGCTCGTGACAACACCTTGAACTTGAACCGGATCAACTTCAACTACCTGGTGGAGGCCGATGGGCAGATAAAGCTCCCCTTGCTGGGCCGGGTGAAGTTGGGCGGCATGACCCCCCGTGAGGCGGAGATGTACATGGAAGAGCGCTACACGGAGTTCTACAACCGCCCTTTCGTGCAACTCCAGATCACGAACCGGCGCGTAGTGGTATTTCCGGGCGGGGGGGGCGATGCGCAGATCATACCGTTGGAGAACAACAATACGACGCTCCTGGAAGTATTGGCGCTTGCCCGCGGTGTGGCGCCTCGTGGGAACGCCCACAAGGTGAAATTGTTCCGCAAAGGGCCGCTCGGCAAGCGGCTCGTTTTCGAATTCGACATGAGCGACATCGATGGCCTCAGGTACGCCGACCTGGTGATGCTCGCCGATGACATCCTCTATATCGAACCCAACCCCGAGCTTGTGCGGGAACTCTTACAGGACCTGACCCCGGTGATCACCCTGCTCACCAGCATCGTGCTCGTCATCGGTGTGGTCCGGGGTTTCCAATAGGCGGATGCCATGCTGAGCGAGGATATCAGCCAGCGGAACCTCAACCTGGAGAGCTACCGCGAGCGCATCACGAACTTCAGCAACGAGTTCGACCTCGGGCTGTTCCTGTACATCATCAAGCGGTCGCTCGTGTGGATCTCCCTCTGCATGGTGCTCTCCGGCGCCGCCGCGTACATCTACCTGCGCTATACGGCACCCACCTATGAGAGCAGCGCTGTGCTGCAGATCCGCGACAGCAACAACGCCAAGAAGGTGCTGGAGGTGGGTGAGTTCATGGAGGACAATAACCTGCTCGCCGATGTGGAACTGTTGCGTTCCAAATATTTCGTCGCACAGGTGCTGGAGAACCTGCCCCTGGACGTGAGCTATTACTACAAAGGCCAGATCCTCACCAATGAACTCTACACCGGCAGTTTCTTCCGTGTGGAGAACGTGGAGGTTCTGGACCCCGACGTGCGCGACCAGCCCATCTTCGTCGAGTTCAGCGTCCCGGGTAAAGTCACCATCTCCTACAGCGTCGGCGCACAACCGGTCACCCACACCTTCGCGCTGAGCGATCGCATCACCACTCCGCACTTCCGCTGCACGATCTGGTTGGACGAAGTGCGCGCCAGCGCGGAGATCGAACCTGAGGCCTCCGTGTACTTCCGGTTCAACAACCAGAACACGTTGGTGAACCAGTACGCGCGCCAGATCAACGTCAACATCCTCGACCAGAACGCCAGCACCATCTTCCTGCGCTGCAAGGACAATAACGCCGTACTGGCCCACGACATGGTGGAGGCCATGGCCAGTACATACATCGAGTACGACGTGGAGCGCAAGCGGGAGAGCGCCGAGAGCATCCTACGGTTCGTGGAGTCGCAGAAAGACACCGTGTTCGACAAGCTGCGCGATTCGGAGTACCGCCTCTCCGCCTTCAAAATGGAGAACAAGGTGGCCGACATGGAGCAGTTGACACCGATCTTCATGGCGCGCTCGCGCGAGTATGAGGATAAGCTCCTGGGCCTTCAAGTAGAGGAGGACCTGCTGGGTGCCATCCAAAAGGCCACCGAGAAGAAGGACGGCACCGAGGTCTACAACCTGTTGCCCCTGCTGGTGGGTACCACCTATGAGCGCACGTTGTCCACCATGATCGAGGCGCTCCAGAAATTGCTACTGGAACGCGATGAGATGCTCGTGGAGGCCACCGGCACACACCAGGCCGTGCTCGGTATGGAGCAGCGCATCGCGGTGCAGAAGGACCTGATCCTCCGAAGCATCGACCGGTTGATGGAACGGTACAAGGGGCAACGCGAGGAGTTCGAACAGATCATCGCGGAATACGAAATGAAGGCCACGGGCATCCCCGAAAAGGAGCTCCAGTACTCACGCATCCAACGTCTGTTCCAGATCAACGAGAAATACTATACGCTCCTGCTCGAGAAGGATATCGAGTACAGGATCAGCCGGGCGGGGCTTGTGGCGGAGAACAAGGTGTTGGAAAAAGCCACACTGAGCAGCGTGCCCATCGCACCGGAGAACCGAACGGTCTACATCTCCTACCTCCTCACAGGTTTCATCCTCAGCTTCCTCATCGTGCTCGTGCGGTACATCCTGCACGATGACATCACCTCCTTGAACGATATCGCCAAGACCACCAACGCCTCCATTGGGATCCTCGGAATGATCCCCAAGTACAAGAAGGAGATCCCGATCAGCCAGCTCCTGGTGGACAAGAACCCGAAGAGCCTCATCGCGGAAAGTTTCAGGACCGTACGTACGAACCTCCAGTTCGTGGACAACAGCCCGGGGCCGAAGATCATCGCGATCACCAGCACGATCAGCGGGGAGGGCAAGACCTTCGTGGCGATCAACCTGGCCGGCATCATCGCCTTCAGCGGCAAGCGGGTGATCGTGCTCGACCTGGACATGCGCAAGCCCAAGATCCACTTGGGCTTCGGGGTCGAGAACGTCCGCGGCATGAGCACCCTGCTCATCAACAAGGACGAGATCGTCAACTGCATCCAGCATAGCACGCTGGAGAACCTCCACTTCATCACCGCGGGCCCCATTCCACCCAATCCTTCCGAGCTCGTGATCAGCGAGCGCATGAACACCATCATCGAGGAGCTCAAACTCTCGTACGACATCATCCTCATCGACAATCCGCCGGTGGGCCTGGTCACCGATGGGATCACGATCGTGCAGCGCGCGGACTACCCTATCTACATCTTCCGCGCCGACTACAGCAAGAAGCAGTTCATCCACAACGTGGACCGTCTGATCAACGAGAACAAGATCAGCCGGATGACCACGATCTTGAACGGTGTGGATATCGACCGCAACAAGTACGGGTACAACTACGGCTATGGCTACGGCTATGGCTATGGTTATGGGCAGGGATATGGGTACGGGTATGGGTATTACGAGGACCGCGGTGAAAAGAAAGGCCGCAGCAGGCAAAGTGCGACCAGCAAGGGGCGCCCGCCCAGAGGTGGTCTCCTCGCAAAATTGATGGGCCGCCGATGATCACCGTCGAAAGGACCGGATTGGAGGGCCTTTTGGTGCTGAAGATCCCCATGTTCGCCGATGGACGCGGTCATTTCATGGAGACCTTCAATGACGGGGCCTTTCAGAAGG
The DNA here is from genome assembly GCA_017987895.1 of Flavobacteriales bacterium. GTDB lineage: Bacteria > Bacteroidota > Bacteroidia > Flavobacteriales_F > PHOS-HE28 > PHOS-HE28. The sequence goes on from JAGNSU010000015.1 coordinate 11,479, forward strand.
CCACCGGGCTCAACGTGCGCTTTGTTCAGGACAACGAATCCTTCTCGCACAAAGGCGTGGTGCGCGGCCTGCACTACCAGATACCGCCGCACGGCCAGGCCAAGTTGGTACGCGTGGTGCGCGGTCGCGCGCTGGACATCTGCGTGGATATACGTCCCGGCAGCCCCACGCATGGGCAACACTACCGCCTCCATCTGAGCGAAGGCGATGGGACCATGCTCTACATTCCTGCTGGCTTCGCCCACGGGTTCAGCGCCTTGGAACAGGGCACCTTGTTCCATTACAAGTGTTCCGCCTACTACCAGCCTGCCGCCGAACGCACACTGCTCTGGAACGATGCCGATCTCGCCATTGATTGGGAAATAAGCGATCCGCTGGTGAGCGACAAGGACCGGGCGGGAACGCCTCTCCTGGCCACGTCCTGGACCTAACGTTGAGCGCCATGTACACCAGTACCCAGCTCTTCCTCATCTACTCGGGTCTGTTCTTCGCCTCAGTGCTGTTCTCGCTTCTGATCAACTCGTTGTTCATGCGCTTCTCACGTACCCTGGGCTCCCGCGAACTGAACGCGGACCTCGTGCGTTGGAGCGCGACGCATAAACCCGCCTTCGGCGGCATCGCCTTCTTCATCGTCTTCCTCGGCGCTTTCGCGATCAACGGAGCCCTTTTCCCAAAGCTCAGCGCGCCCTGGCAACCGCAGTTGCTCGGTCTCATCGCGGCCACCTCGCTGGGCTTTCTCCTCGGCCTTGCGGATGATTCGTACAACACACGTCCGGTGCTCAAGTTCCTCGCCCAGGTGACCTGTGGTGTTCTGCTGATCATCTCGGGTAATGGCATCACGCTTTTCGAGCAAGGTTGGGCCAATCACCTGCTCACCATCGTCTGGGTCGTAGGTATCATGAACTCGGTGAACATGCTCGACAACATGGATGGGATCACCGCCTTGGTCTCCATCTTCATCCTGCTCAACGGGTTGCTTTACCATTTGCTTACGGGCTCCGCGGAGAACGTACACGTGGTATTGTTGGTGGGCACCATCGCGGCATTGGGCGGTTTTCTCTTCTACAATTGGAACCCGAGCCGCATGTACATGGGCGATACCGGGAGCCAATTCCTGGGCGCTTACCTCGCCTTCGTCGGCATACAATGCTTCTGGAACGGGACCTCTCCCGCCGCGGTACAGGAACCGTGGAGGCAAGCGTGCTTGACCCTCGTGGTCTTCCTGCTCCCCATTGTGGATACCACCACCGTCACCATCAACCGTATCGCCAAAGGCCGCTCGCCCTTCGTGGGCGGACGCGACCATACCACCCACCATTTGAGCTACCTGGGGTTGAGCGATGCGCAAGTGGCCTTGGTATTCGCCGGGCTCGGCTCCGTTTCAGTGTTCCTTACCTTTGTGTCACTGCGGTTCATGCCGGTTTGGAGGAACCTTTATAGTACGATCTACGTTCTCTACGCCGTTATCATCTTCCTGCTCCTTTACCTCCCGACCAAACGCCCGCGCCCCAGCCCAGATGCCGAACCCACCCGTTGACCGATCGACCTGGCCGCCAGTGCTCCGCGTGCTCGGTGCCGGGCTGATGCTGTTCACCCTCGCCCTCCTGGCCAATCTGTTCACCTACTCGGTCACCGTGGACAATACCGACCTGGACCATCAACGGAATTTCAACGACGGCTACAAGATCTTCTCCCTTACGCTGCCGAACAGCATCGAACTGTGCGGCGAGCCTGTACCCATGGAGAAGTTGGACGTTCGGGAACGTCTCGACCGCGAACTTTTGGTGAACACCTATTGGCAGAGCAACTCCATTCTCGCGCACAAGCGCGCGGCGCGCTGGTTCCCGATCATCGAGGAGATCCTCCGCCGGGAGGGCGTCCCTGAGGACTTGAAGTACATCGCCTTGATCGAGAGCAATCTTTCCAATGTGGTAAGCCCCATGGGCGCCACGGGGTACTGGCAGTTCATGAAGGAAACCGCCCAAGCGCACGGTCTGCGTGTGGACAGTGAGGTGGACGAACGATACAATGTGATCAAGAGCACTGAGGCCGCGGCGCGGTATCTCAGATCCTCCTACGACCGGTACGGCTCTTGGGCCATGGCCATGGCCTCCTATAACTTGGGACAAGGGGGGCTCGATAAGCAAGTGGCTCGCCAGGGCGTAACGAACTACTATGATCTACTCCTTCCGGATGAGACCTCCCGCTACGTGTTCCGCGCACTGGCCATGAAAGAGGTGATGGGCGATCCAGGGCGTTACGGTTTCCACTTGCGGAAGAAGGACCTTTACGCACCGTACAGTGTGCGGACCCTGGAGCTGGATGCCGCCGTGCCCGACCTCGCGGCATGGGCCGTCGCCCAGGGAACCACCTACAAAGTGCTCAAGCTGCTCAATCCGTGGTTGCGCGACAACCGCCTGAGCGACCCGAAGGGAGCGCGCTACCAGGTACTTCTGCCTGAAGCCGATTTCGATGTCGCCGTCGGTGCCGAAGAATGATACGGCCGTGATGCCGACGGCCTCGTCCAATACCAGCGGCCCTGCGGAGGCTCTGGACGGAGCGTGCATCGAGGTGCTCGGTGCTCGGGTGCATAATCTGAAGAACATCGATGTCATCATACCCCGCGACAAGCTGGTGGTGATCACCGGACTGAGCGGCAGCGGCAAGAGCAGTCTGGCGTTCGATACGTTGCATGCCGAGGGCCAGCGCAGGTACATCGAGACCTTCAACGCTTATGCGCGCCAGTTCCTGGGCGGTATCGACCGGCCCGACGTGGATATGATCAGCGGGCTCAGTCCCGTGATCGCGATCGAGCAGAAGACCATCAGCCGCAATCCGCGGAGCACCGTGGGGACCATTACGGAGATCTATGATCTGCTCCGTCTGCTCTATGCCCGCGCTGCGGATGCCTATTCCTACGCCACCGGCGAACGGATGGTGCGGTACAGCGATCAGCAGATCGTGGAGCGCTTGCTCGACGATCATCACGATCAGGAGATCCTCATCCTCGCACCGATCATCCGTGGACGTAAGGGCCACTACAAGGAGCTCTTCGAGCAATTGCTCCGCCAGGGCTTCCTGCGCGCCCGTGTGGATGGCAAGGTGATCGACCTCACCACCCGACCCCGGTTGGACCGCTACAAGGTGCATGATATCGAGGTGGTGATCGATCGGCTGAAGGTGACCGCCGCGAACCGCAAGCGACTGATAAGCGCCTGCGAACTGGCGTTGAAATATGGCAAGGGTAACTTGATGGCACTGCCCGTGAACGGTCACGAGCCCCGCTACTTGAGCCGTCACCTGATGTGTCCGACCAGTGGCATCGCCTATGAGGAACCCGAACCGAATCTCTTCAGCTTCAACAGCCCGTACGGTGCTTGCCCGCGCTGTAGCGGTCTGGGCCAGGTGACCGAGGTCGCTCTGGAGAAGATCGTGCCCGACCGCAGCAAGAGCATCCGTAAGAACGCGATCCTTCCCCTGGGCACCTACAAAGGGTCCTGGGTGTTCCGGCAGATCGAGGCGGTCCTCAGCGGTTTCGGTCATGATCTGGATACGCCCGTGGAAGAGATGGGCGAAGAGGTGCTGGCCGCCGTGTTGAACGGCATGGACGAACCCCTGCGAGTGAGCAGCCAGGCCGGTCTCAGCGACCGCACGGTACAGTTCGAGGGCATCATCCCTTTCATCCTGCAGCAAGCGGAGGAAGGCGGCAAACAGGTGCAGAAGTGGGCCGAGCGCTTCACGCACATGGTGCAGTGCCCCGAGTGCAAGGGAACACGGCTCAAGAAGGTCGCGCTCTTCTTCCGCATCGATGACCGGAACATCACGGAGCTGGCCACCATGGCGTTGGACGATCTGCACGCGCACATGAGCGGGTTGAGCGACCGCCTCGAGGGGCGCCAGGCCTTGATCGCGAGCGAAGTGGTGAAGGAGATCACCGCGCGCACACGCTTCATGCTGGACGTGGGGTTGGAATACCTGACCCTGGACCGTAGTGCGCGCACCTTGAGCGGCGGCGAGGCCCAACGGATCCGGCTAGCCACCCAGATCGGGAGCCAACTCACCGGGGTTCTCTATATCCTGGACGAACCGAGCATCGGGTTGCATCAACGCGATGACCATCGATTGATCAACAGCCTGCGCCGCTTGCGCGATGGTGGCAACAGCGTCATCGTGGTGGAGCACGATAAGGAGATGATGCTCCATGCCGACCATATCCTGGACATGGGCCCTGGCGCCGGTGAACATGGCGGGCGCTTGGTGGCGGAAGGAACGCCTGACCAATTGCGACGGAGCGGTTCATTGACCGGCAAATACCTCCGCGGGGAGCTCTCCATCCCGGTGCCTCCGATGCGGCGCATCGGCAATGGCCACCGGCTGGTGCTCAAAGGCGCACGCGGGAACAACCTGCACGGAGTGGACGTCGTGTTCCCGCTCGGCACTTTCATCTGTGTAACGGGGGTTAGCGGAAGCGGAAAGAGCACCCTGATCGGGGACACCTTGTACCCTATTCTCGCACGCCACTTCCACCGCGCTGACGTTCATCCGCTACCCTATACGAAAGTGGAAGGACTGTCGCACGTGGATAAGGTGATCGAAGTGGACCAGAGCCCCATAGGGCGCACTCCGCGCAGCAACCCGGCCACATACACGGGCATCTTCGACATCATCCGGCAACTCTTCACCCAACTGCCCAGCGCCAAGATCCGAGGGTACAAGGCCGGACGGTTCTCGTTCAACACCCCGGGTGGGCGATGCGAGAGCTGCAAGGGTGCCGGTGTGCGAACGATCGCGATGAACTTCCTTCCCGATGTCGATGTACCGTGCGAGACCTGCCGGGGCAAGCGGTACGACCGGGAGACCTTGGAGGTGCGCTTCAAAGGCCGCAGTATCGCTGATGTGCTCGACCTGAGCGTGGAGGAAGCCTTGGAGGTCTTCGCCGACCTGCCTCAGATCGCGACCAAATTGCGCACCTTGATGGAGGTCGGTCTTGGATACGTCACGCTCGGCCAAAGCAGCACCACACTGAGCGGTGGTGAGGCCCAACGCATCAAGCTCTCCGCCGAACTGAGCCGCCGGGGTACGGGCAGTACGTTCTACATCCTGGACGAACCCACCACCGGTCTCCATTTCGAGGATGTGCGCCAGCTGATCGGCGTGCTGGACCGATTGGTCGAACAGGGCAACACGGTGTTGGTGATCGAGCACAACATGGACATCATCAAAGTGGCCGACCACGTGATCGATATGGGCCCCGAAGGAGGTTCGGGCGGTGGACGCATCGTGGCCCGCGGCACTCCGGAGGAGGTGGTGCGCATGGGAAGAGGCTATACCGCAGGTTACCTGGAACACGAACTGGCATGATCGAGAAGAAAAAGAAGGCGGCCCCCGCGCATGATAGGGTGCGCGAGGAAAGCGAACGGCGCATCCGTAAAGCGTTCAAACGCAAAGGATGGAGCGAGGTGAAGGCCAACGACAGTTGGGCGATCTTCAAGATCATGAGCGAGTTCGTCGAGGGTTTCGAGGCGATGCAGCGGATCCGGCCTTGCGTGAGCATCTTCGGCAGTGCCCGCACACAGCCGGACCAACCCGAATACGCCATGGCCGAGCAGGTGGCCTACCTGCTCACCGGCCACGGGTACGGCGTGATCACCGGCGGAGGACCTGGGATCATGGAGGCGGCCAACAAGGGTGCGCAACGCGGTGGGGGCACCAGCGTTGGTCTCAATATCGAGCTTCCCTTCGAGCAGGCACCGAACCCTTACATCGACAAGGAGAAAAGCCTCCACTTCGATTACTTCTTCGTTCGTAAGGTGATGTTCATCAAATACTCCCAAGGCTTCATAGTGCTGCCAGGTGGATTCGGCACCTTGGATGAACTCTTCGAGGCCGTAACGCTCATCCAGACCCGGAAGATCGCCCGGTTCCCGATCATTCTGGTGGGCAGCGCTTACTGGAAAGGCATGTTCGAGTGGATCAAGCAGACCATGTGCGAGAAGCACCGCAACGTGAACGCCACGGACATGGAATTGATCACGCTCGTCGATACCGCACAGCAGGCCGTCGAAGCGATCGACGAGTTCTACAGCCGCTACCTGCTGAAGCCGAACTTCTGAGCGTCGCGCCCACAGCGGCGCGCGCGTTCCTTCTCAACACAGTGGTGTTGGTATCGCACGACCGGCGCGGGCGAGCGCGCGCCGGGTCCCGGGTAGTTTTGCTCGGGCCCACCGAAGGGCCTCGCGAACCGCTCAAGCACCATGGCCTATCCGCTGCTCGTACTCGTTGATCTGATCGGCGTGTTCCTGATCGAGTTGCTCTTTCTCGGAGACCTGCGTGTTGCACAGGACGTTCCTGCCACCGTGCTCCCAGGCAGCGAGACCAAAGTGACGGTGACCGTGGAAAAAGGCGACCTGAGCGGCTTCGCCAAGCTACAGATCGATCTGCCCGTTGGCTTCACCTGCACCGCCATCGAAACCAAAGGAGCGTCCTTCACCTTCAGCGATCAGAAGGCCAAATTCATTTGGATGTCGCTGCCTTCCACGCCTTCCTTCAAGGTCTCCTACAACCTCGTCGCCGACGCTGCTGCCAATGGTCAGATGCCTATCAACGGCCGTTTCAGTTATATCCTGGACAATGAGCGCCGCACCTATGATCTTGCCACCAGCACTGTGACGGTGATGGGCGATCCCGCAGTAGCGCAACAAGTACCCGCTATACCGGCCATGGACAACAGCAATGATGTGGTCTCTGCCGCCGGTGCCGCACCCGTGACCTCACCGGCGGCTGTGCCCATGCCGCTTCCCACGCAAGGTCAAGGCGGAGTGACCGCGGAACGCACGGTCACGTTGGTGTCGGCGAACGAACTGTTGGTGGAAGTACTTGTGAAGAAAGGTGACATCCGGGGCTTTGGCAAGTTGCAGGAGGCCGTCCCGCTCGGGTTCACGGCGATCGAGAAAACAAGTGCACAGGCGATCTTCACCGCGCAGGACAAGATCGTGAAGTTCGTATGGCTCAACCTTCCCCAAGGATCGGAGATGAACGTCTCCTACAAGCTGCGGGCGAACAGCCTGCCTGATGGCGAATACACCGTTTCGGGTGAATTCGGCTACCTGCTGAACGACGAGACGCAGCGCATCGATGTCGGGTCGAGCACGTTCACCATAGGCAACATGGCCTACATGGCCCTGCAACAAATGGAGCAGAACATGCGCCCCACCGACGCTTCGGACGCCGCGTTGAACATGAAGGAGAAACCAGCCTCGACCAAAGTCGAGGACGAGGTGGCCGCTACAACACCGAAGAACGATCCGCCCGCATCAGTTAGCAAGGGAGTGCCCGCCCCGGAGACAGGGATCGCCTACAAAGTCCAGATCAGCGCTGCGCATCGCGAGGTTGGCAAGCCCTACTTCGCCCAGCGGCACCGGTTCAACGGCGACTTCAACATCGAGCATCACCAAGGTTGGATCAAGTACACCACCGGGCGCTTTTCCCAATACCGCGAAGCACGCGATCAACGCATCGCCTTCATCGCCGCCGGTCATGATTTTCCAGGACCGTTCGTTACCGCCTACAACAATGGCGAACGCATCACCGTGCAAGAAGCGTTGATGCTCTCTTCCCAGAAATGGGTGCAATAGACGCGGACGATTATCTTTCCGGGCAATGTCCCTCTCCCCTGCTCCGAAGCACGTCCTGAACTCCTCGCTTCGGCCTGCCCTCTTTGCCGCTGCGGTGCTGTTCCTCACCGGCCCCGGACCGCGGGCGCAGGAAGCACCGGATACCGCTCGGTTCGGTGTTCGACCCACCTTCGGCGCGGGAATTGGGATGTTCGCTTTTCTCGGCGACATCGGCCATGGTCACAAGAACTACAGCCCGCTGCTGACACGGGTCGGCTATGAGTTCCGGGCCGGTACGCCCCTCACCCCTTGGCTGGATATTGGCCTCTACGCGCTGCACGGCCGCATGGGCGCCAACGAGCGCGACCTGGATCGGGATCTGAACTTCGAATCGCGTGTTACTATAGGCGGCGTAGAACTCGTCTACAATTTCCACCAATTGCTGAACCCGCAACGCGTGGTGGAACCCTACCTCTCCGTGGGTTTCGAAAGCGTGGAATTCCTGAGCAAGACCGATCTCTACGATAGTGAAGGTCGCACCTATAACTATTGGAGCGATGGTACCATCCGTGACATCGCGGAACATGCACCGAACGCCGGCCAGGCGGTCCAGCTGCAAAGGGACTACAGCTACGAGAGCGATATCCGCGAACTCAACCTCGATGGCTTCGGTAAATACCCCGAGCGCACTTGGGCCGTGCCCATAGGCCTCGGAGCCCGCATGCACTTGGGGGCGCATCTCGACCTTCGCTTGGGCGCCACTTTGCATCTTACGGGCACCGACCTGATCGATGGCGTCACCCAGGACAGCCAGGAGGGCCGACAGGGCAATGCGGCGGCTGATCGCTTCCTTTTCTCTTCCTTCTCTATCAACTACGGCATCAGTACCCGCAAGAAACCGAAGAAAGGGATAGAGGAGCCGACCATCTCCACCGAAGAGATGGATGTTCTCGCACTACAGGACGACGAAGACCTGGACGGTGTGGCCGATTGGAACGACCTGTGCCCGGGAACGCCGAACGGAACACCGGTGGACCCGACCGGATGTCCCCTGGACGGCGATGGCGATGGTGTTCCGGACCATCTGGACCTTGAACTTGCCACCGCGCCCGGGGCTCAAGTCGATGCCAACGGGGTCACTATCTCCGACGAGGACTTGTTGAAAGCCTTCCTGAACTACAAGGACTCGGGCAATGTGAACACCGTGACCTCGCGGGTGGAATCGATCGGCCCGCGATCCGGCTCGGCGAACGCCGCACGGCGTCGCGCGTATGTGGTGAAGGTGGGAACACATGTGGAGGGGATCTCCGAAGAGCTTATCCAGAAGATCCTAAGCATACCCGATGTGCGCACCATCGAGAAGGGCGATACCACTTTCTATGTGGTCGGTGACTATGCGGCGTTGCCGGAAGCGGTGCGCAGACAGCTCGCATTGGGGGCGAAAGGGATCGAAGGGCGCGTAATGGCCGAGGAGAACGGCGAGTTGATCGCGATCGATGACGCCGTCAACGGGGTGCGCAATGGTCTGGATGGCGCCATGCCGACCACGACACCGGATGGTGCCGTGGTCCGCGTACAACTCGGTGCCTTCCGCAACAAACTGTCGAAGGACATCTTCGCTGGGGTGAAGGACCTGGTAGTGATCCAAGGCGACGATGGTCTCACACGCTACTATACCGGGAGCTTCACCGATGTGAACGCCGCAGCGAAGCACAAGGTCGACATGTTGCTGAAAGGCTTCAAGGGCGCGTTCCTCGTCGCTTTCAAGGGTGGTAAACGCGTGTCATTGCGGGAAGCGGGTGCACGACTCACCGGCCCCGAAGACTTGAAGAGCATACCTGTAGGCGGGATCGACAAGAAGCAGATCCGCTACCGCGTGCAGGTAGGCACCTTCGCGGGCAACGTACCGATGGACGTGATGGACAAGTTCATTGAGATCGGTGATGTGACGCCCATCACCAGTGTGGACGCCGTGCGGTACTACCATGGCTCCTTCGCCACCCGTGCTGAGGCCGACCAAGCCAAGGAAGACCTCAAGACCAAGGGGCTGGTGGACGTGTTCACCGTGGGCGCGCTCAGTGGCAGGATCATCGCTGCGGACGAAGCGGATAAGATCCTGGCCGAGCCATAGCGGCAAGTCCCTTTCGGCCACGACCGCAATTCCCCGGCCGAGGCTAGCGTTGCACATCGCGTCGGCTAACTTCCGGGCCGAACCCGATCCCCTCCATGTCCTTACGCAACGCTTTGGTGGCATCCGCCCTCGCCGTGATGTCCCTTTTCGCAGGATCATGCTCGCGCCGAACCGCACAACGCCCCGATCCGGCTTTCGCTCCCTACGTCCTGGCGTTCACCGCAGGATACGTTCCCGCCCGTTCGCCTGTTCTGGTACGTCTGGCCGAGGGCATCACCCTGAAGGATACCGCAGAAGGTGAATTGAACGGGCTGTTCCAGTTGGATCCGTCCGTGGAAGGCTCGGTTCGCTGGCACGATGCGCGCACGCTGGCGTTCGTCCCCACCGAGCGACTAAAGGCAGGCACTACCTATAACGTTCGCTTCCGCTTGGGGCAGGTGATGAACGTGCCGGATGATCTGGGCACCTTCCGCTTCGGATTCCGCACGTTCCAGCAGCACATTACCGCTGAAGTGGTCGACTTGCGACCTGTGGACGCCGCTGACCCGGCCTGGCAACAGATCGAATGGGCCGTGTCCACTGCGGACGACATCACCGGTCTCGATCCCGAAGGGTGCTTCACCGCGGAACAGAACGGGCAAAAGCTCACGCTCCGATGGGCGCTCGGGGCCGATGGTCATCACCACCGGGCCTGGGTCGATAGCGTTCCGCGCGGGCGCGAAGATCGGGAAGTGGTGCTTCGCTGGAACGGACGACCGATCGAGAGCGAGGATGAAGGAGAGGTTCGGCTGTCGCTTCCCGCGTTGGATCGTTCTTCCCTTGTGCTCACCCGTACCGTGGACGAAGGGGAACAGGCGCTCCGTCTTCTCTTCTCCGACCCCATCGATCCGGAACAGGAGCTCGAAGGGCTTGTCGGCATCGCAGGCGCGGACCAAGTGCGCGTTTCGCTGGACGGCAACGCGTTGGTGCTGCACCCGGCCGAGCGCCTTCATGGTGCGCAACAAGCCTTCGTAGCCGGTGGCCTGCGGCTCATGAACGGCCGAACGCTCGGCGCTGACCTGACCACCACGGTCACCTTCGAGGAACTTCGACCCGATCTCCGCTTCGTGGGCGACGGTACGATACTGCCCAGCACCAAGGGCCGTTTGGTACCCTTCGAGGCGGTGAGCCTCTCGGCCGTACGCGTGCGTGTGGTGCGGATCTATGAGAGCAATGTCCCACAGTTCCTGCAAACGAACCGACTGGAGGGTGATCAAGAACTGGCACGTGTTGGGCGACTGGTCGCTGACAAGATCCTTCCTCTCCGCACCGCCGATGCGCCCGATCCTGGCCGATGGAACCGCTATCACATCGATCTGGACGAGTTGATCAGCACAGAACCCGGTGCGATATACCGTGTCGAACTGGGTTTTGCGCAGGAGCACTCCGCCTACCCCTGTGGCGAGGTCGCCGCGCTCGATCCAGAACGGTGGATGAGCGGGCGCAACGCCGATGGACCGTTGGACGCTTCGGTCTTCGATCGCCCCGATGCCTACTACTACCACGAAGAGGGTTGGTACTATGACGACTACGATCATGCGCACCGGGACGATCCTTGTTCACCGAGCTACTATGGCGCACGCCGCACGATAAGCCGCAACATCCTGGCCTCGGATCTGGGGCTGGTGGCCAAACGTGGCGACCAGGGCGCCCTGCATGTGGTCGTGAGCGACCTGCGAAGCACCGCTGCGCTGCACGGTGTGACTGTGGATGTGCTCGACGCTCAACTGCGGTCCCTTGGCGCATTGACCACCGACGGGAATGGCATGGCCGTGCTGCTCGATCCGGCCCACAAGCCGTTTCTCCTCGTTGCCCAGCAAGGCGAGCAACGCGGCTATCTACGCCTGGACGACGGATCCGCATTGGACATCAGCCGGTTCGATGTGAGCGGGAACACATTGGAGCAAGGGTTGAAGGGTTTTCTGTACGGCGAGCGGGGCGTATGGCGTCCAGGCGATACGCTCCATCTCACCTTCATCCTACAGGACGCGGACCACACGTTGCCTGCGGAGCATCCCATCGTGCTCGAGCTCTCCGATCCCCGTGGAAGCACGGTGTTACGTCAGGTGCGCAGCGGCGGGGCCGGCGACCAGTACGGCTTCACTTGCGTCACCTCGCCCGATGCGCCGACAGGCATTTGGACAGCACGTATCACCGTGGGGGGGGCCACCTTCCACAAAAGCCTGCGGATCGAGACCGTGAAACCCAACCGTATGCGCGTCGCCCTTCAATTGGGCGATGGTCCCCTGGTCCCTTCCGATCTGCCGCGCAACACGCATTTGGAAGCGGTCTGGCTGCACGGCGCGCCGGCGGCATCAGCACCGGTAGTGGTGAGCCTGGCCATGAGCCCCGAGCGGTTCCGGCCCAAAGGCTATGAGGACTTCCTTTTTGATGACCTTGGCCATGAACTGCGCACTGAGGAAACGGTCGTGTTCGAAGGGCGGACCAACGCTCAGGGCCGATTGGATCTTCCACTGGATGTGAGAGCCGGTGCGGGTGCCCCCTCGGCCACAAGGCTCACCGTAATCACTCGTGTGAGCGATCCGGGCGGTGATGCGAGCACGGATCGGCAGGAGATCCTTTTCCATCCCTATACCGCCTATGTGGGGATCAAGCCGGCACCGGCCGATGGAGCCTGGGACACCTATCGCACCGATACGACGTACCGCTTCGCGCTCGCGAGCGTGGATGCGAACGGAAGGCCGTTACCACGCCGTGCTTTGCGCGTGCGGATCATGAAGATGGACCAGGACCGCTGGTGGGATGGTGAGATGGACGGACCCACCAGCGCCATGAGCGCATCGAGCCTCCGCCACATCAGTACGGAAGAGATCACGACCGATGCCCAGGGTCGGGCCAATTTCGATGTGCGCGTGGATCGTCCATCATGGGGACGGTTCCTGGTGCGATCGGAGGAACTCGGCAGCGGCCACGTGGCCGTGGCTTCTGTCCACTTCGATTGGCCCGGGAGCGAAGGCCGTTCGCGTCGCGAAGGCGATGATGCGGCGACACGTCTCGTCTTCCACACCGATCGAGAACGATACGCACCCGGGGATGAAGCGGAACTGCTGATCCCTTCACCTTCCAAAGGCACCGCGTTGATCAGCATCGAGAACGGTCATCGTGTGCTCCGTATCGAACGCGTACCGCTCGACGGACGTGAATTGCGCCATCACCTCACCATCACCCCGGACATGTGTCCTACGGTATACGCCCACGTGAGCATCCTCCAGCCCCATGGAGATGTGGCGAACGACCTGCCGATACGATTGTACGGCGTGATCCCCATCCATGTGGAGGACCCTGGATCGCATTTGGAACCCATCATCAACGCACCCGCGGAGATCCGCCCCGACAAGCCGTTCACCATTTCGATCAGGGAGAAGACAGGCCGCGCCATGAACTACACGGTATTCTTGGTCGACGAAGGCCTCCTCGACCTCACGCGCTTCGCAACGCCGGATCCCTGGGCGCATTTCCATGCGCGCGAAGCGCTGGGTGTGCATACCTGGGACCTCTATGATGAGGTGATAGGGGCCTTCGGTGTGCAGGCCGAGCGCATCCTGGCCCTGGGAGGAAGTGATGAAGGAGGCCCCGTTGACCCTTCGCGCATCGGCCGCTTCAAACCGATCGTACGGTTCCAGGGTCCCGCGCGGTTGGAAAAGGGTGGCAAAGGCGAGCATCGCTTCACCATCAGCAATTATGTGGGTAGTGTGCGGGTGATGGTGGTGGCGAGCAATGGCGAGCGCGCATACGGGAACGCGGAGCAGGCTGTGCCGGTTCGCCAACCCTTGATGGTGCTGGCGACCTTGCCTCGTGTGCTTGGCCCTGGGGAAGAGGTAAGCCTGCCCGTCACCGTTTTCGCCATGGGTAAGGACCTACGGAACGTAACGGTGAAGCTGAGCACCTCGGGCACCTTGCTCTCCATAGCGGGTGAACAACGCGTTCTCTCGTTCAGCGCACCAGGTGAGCAGGTCACTTTCTTCCGACTCCGTGCGAAGGAGATGCTCGGTGCCGCGAAAGTGACCATCACCGTCTCCGCGGGTGCCGAGAGCGCATCCACTGCCATCGACATCGGTGTACGTCCACCTGTTCAAGCACTCACCGTCGCAGAGGACCATGTACTGCCCGCCGGGGGCGAAAGGAACCTTACACCAACTCCGATCGGGGTGGTGGGCACCAATTCCGCGGCTCTGGAAGTGACCGCGATCCCTCCGCTGGGATTGGAGAGCCGTTCGCATGAATTGCTCGGATACCCGCACGGCTGCCTGGAACAGACCGTTTCCAAAGCGTTCCCCCAGTTGTACCTGTCCGCGCTCACGGATCTGAGCAAGGTCGGCGAAGCCGATGCACAGGCGAACGTGCAGGCAGCGATCACCAAATTGGGCACCTTCCAACGGCCGGACGGATCTTTCGCGTATTGGCCGGGGGGGGACTATTCCAACGAGTGGAGCAATGTTTACGCCGGTCACTTCCTACTGGAAGCGGAACGGAGCGGGTTCGCTGTGCCACACCCCATGATCGAACGATGGAAGGACGGACAGCGACGTATGGCGCGCACCTGGAACCCGATCCCGGGTCAAGAGCGTACGCACTTCATCCAGGCCTATCGCCTCTGGGTCCTCGCGATCGCCAATGCGGGCGAAAGCGGGGCCATGAACCGCCTTCGAACGACCGCGGGGATCGACGACATCACGCGTTGGGCGCTGGCCTGTGCGTATACTGATCTGGGGCGGATCGATGTGGCCAACGACCTTGTAAAAGACCGCAGCGTTCAGGTAGCATCGTACGCCGAACTGGCCGGGACGTTCGGTTCCGGAGCGCGTGACGAAGCGATCATCGCGTTGGCGCTGGTCGCCATGGAGCGCAAGGAAGCCGCTGGGGCCGTGGTACGTCGCCTGGCCCAGCGGCTCGGCGATGGCCAATGGCTCAGCACCCAGAGCACCGCTTTCGCGCTCATGGCCGTGGCCCGGTACGCCTCAAAGAACGCCCTCGGCGACGGCCTGAACTTCCAAGTGACCGTTGGCGGGAAGACCTCGGATGTGCGTACCGGACGATCCATTTGGCGCATGCAACTCCCCATCCCGGATGGGACTGCCACGGTGCGTCTGAACAACCAGGGACAAGCACAGCTCTTCCTGCGCACTATACGCACCGGCACTCCGGCCATCGGGCAGGAGCCGCCCACCCACCAGGGGCTCGACCTCCGCGTGACCTGCACCACGCTCGACGGCCGACCGGTGGATGTGACCGCTTTGACCCAGGGCACGGACTTGTTGGCTACGACGGAAGTAACCCATACGGGTTCGCTCGATCGGTACGAGAATCTCGCACTTACGCAGGTTCTACCATCCGGTTGGGAACTGCGGAACGCGCGCATGGAAGGGCTCGAGCAGAGCTATCCGGACTCGCCGTTCGATCATCAGGATATCCGCGATGACCGGGTGCTGACCTATTTCAGCCTGGGTCGTGGACAGAAGGCCACCTTTCATCTAAGGCTCACGGCCGCCTATGCCGGGCGCTACTACCTACCAGGTGCCGTCTGCGAGGCGATGTACGATCGTGCCATCCAGGCCCGCACGCCGGGGAAGTACGTAGCGGTGATCGCGCCGGGCGACGGACCACAGGCCTCCAAGTAGCACCGCACCAACAGCGCTGCCCGGCACGCCACATTCCGTAGTATTGTAGGATCAAACACATGCAGATGTTCCTCCGCAGATCCCTCCTAGCGTCCGTGCTGTTCAGCACCGCTTTTTTCGCCAGTGCCCAACAACCCGCCACGGCTGCGGCGTTCCTGGTAAGCCAGTCCGATACGAAGACCGTGGTGATCACCGAGGCGTTCCAGATCGACCCCAAGTCCAGCAATGATCAGGTCGTGGCGCAATTCGCCAAGGCTGGCGGCATCGAGATCGGCTCTGCCAAGTGGTCCGTGGTCCGGCATGTGGACCTGAGCACCGCGCAGCGCGAGAAAGCCAAGATGGAAGAGAAGTACAAGGCGAAGGGCCTTATGGTGGATCCAGTGAAATAGCGCGGCTCGCACCCTGTGAGCATAGAGCGCCTACGGGCGCTCTATTTTTTTAAAAGGTTCAGCGGGCGATCATGAACCGGACAGGCTGCACGGGCCGGTCCGTGCGGCTGATCCTTAGTAGGTAAACTCCGTCGGGCAGCGCGCCCAGATCGAATTGCCCACGGCCCCCGCCGGTCCAGTCGGACCGCCATGCGACACGCCCCGTAGCGTCGACAACATCCATGGAAGCACCGTTCAGCACGCCCTGGTTATCGGCCACTGTAAGCTGCCCTGCGCACGGAACAGGGAACAGCTCGAACGCAGGTACGTTGTGTTCATCAACGTTGTTCGCACAAGGGTTCCGGCTGCCATCCAGTACGGTCACTCCCGTGGCAAGGGGATCCAACCACACCTTGAGCTTTTCGTTCGGATCGTTCGGGTTAGATGTCCAATGGTACTGCATCTTGCCATAGTAATCGGGCTCGTTGGGCCCACTGCCGGGTAGATTGCAACCATCTACGACACAACATGACGTACCCCCGGTGAGCGTTCCAATGATCCTGCTATCAGCGTTGAACAAGGGTGAACCCGACGACCCAAGTTCTGTAACCCCGTGTCCGTTCGCGGTCGCGGTCCACTTGACGTACCAGTGGCTGTAGGGGCCTCCAGCCGCCCACTGTGTAGTAAGGAGGTTCATCGCGTAAGTACTGATCTTCTTTTCAGAACCTGTAGGATGATGGATAGATACACCGCTGCTACTACCCGGGCCGGTCGCGTCCCAACCGTTCCAGTATGGTGAGAACGACGCGGGGACCGGATCCAGGCTCTCCAACAGCAGAAAATCGGACCCGCTCGTCCCCCCCCCGTCGTTGCTGTCGGCTCTACGATGGCATCCCGTGATCACATCTGTCGCGGTACCGCTCCCTGTTCCGCAGCTCTGACGTTGATAGTTGAAATAGAACTTGTAATCCTGTAGGTCAGTAGCGGTGGAACCCAGGCCGCAATGCAGGGCCGTCAAGAAGTAGGGTTTGCAATCGAGGGCTGTGTTGTTGACCAGGGAACCTGTGCACCAGAAAAGAACGCCATTGATACGCGTACCCACGCGGACCACACCGTCCCGCTCGTCCGCCCAGTCAGCACCTTCCGTGCAGTTCACGTCCACCTCGCAAGGATCCGACCGCCCTGGATCGGAGCTACGGAAAGCATACCCCAGTTCCGCGACCCGGAGACGGGACCGACCGTACGCATTGGGCGGCTCATAGAGTTCCAAGATGCAGGCATCACCGATCTGTTGGGCCGTGGTGAGGCGCCCGTTCGACCTCACATCCGCAGCGGTGTACCCTCCGAGCACTTGTTGTCCTCGATCGTCGTAGACATGCAGCATCGCGCCCGGAGGCAGGTCCATCCCATCCAAATAGAGTTCCAATCCAAGGGCGCTCGCCGACCGCATCCTGAGCCGTAGGATCCGACCACCACTTGGCTCTTCGGTCCATAGTCCGCTAGTGATCGCATCAACACCTACTGGGATCACCACACCATAGGCCGGCGGATGGCCCTGCTGGTCGGAGATCTGGTCGAGTTCCGCGATACGCGCCGCATCGGGGCCTCGCACCTCCACGGTAGGAACGCGCCTTGAGGTGAGCCCAAGCGCGAATGACCTGGGCATCTCAGGGTCCATCGCCAGCGACCGGGTCGAGAGGTGCAGCGCCAGCAGACCAACGCTCCAAGGCGCCCAGCGTTCCATGGTCCCAACTCGCATTGCGCTAAGATAGCCTCGGTGGCGCGGAGGGGTGTGGGGGATTGCGGGAATGAAAAAGGGGCCTGAAGGCCCCTCTTCCAGATCGCTTCCATAGATCACCTCACCAACGTGATGTGCCCTTGACGTTTCACTTCCGAGCCATCGTTGCCTTGACCAATGAACACGTAGAAATATGTGCCCTCCGCAACGCTGGTCTCAGGACGCCAGATGGTATTGTTGGATACGGTCACCGGTGCCTCATGCACCTTCTGACCCCACCGGTTGAATATCGTCATCTCCACTTGCTTGAAGCCACGCAGATCGCGATAGCTGAAGGCATCATTGTCGCCATCACCATTAGGCGAGAACACGTTCGGGATCTCCACCACGGGATCGGGCAACACCACGATCGTATCCTGGTAGAAGCCCGTGCAGCCCTGATCCGAAACGCCGTAGAGGGTAACAACGTAAGTGCCTGCGGCCTCAAAAGTGTAACCGGGTTCGAATTCGTTGGAGGTGCCTGTCGAATCACCGAACGTCCATGTGAACGATGTCACGTTGCCTGAAGAAGTGTTATCGAAGCTGACAACGAAGGGTGCCACGCCTTCATTGGTCGGCAAGGGAACGAAGCTCACGTCCGCAGGGGGGTCCCAGTAGGTGGTCGCGGTGGCTGTGCCATAGCAACCCAAATTCGGATCACCCACGGTCACCGTGTAAACCGCTGGTGTCGCAATGGGGACCACATTGGTGATCGGACCGTTCGGATCGCTCAGCCCGTCGGTCGGGCTCCAGGAGAACACCAGCAGGTCCTCGTTCACACCGGCACAGACGCGGAAACGCATGTTCGGGCGTTGGTTGCTCTCTCCTTGGTTGAAGAACGGCGGCGTCACTGTGTCGCAGAGGTTCGCGCCATCCGTGAAATTGTAGATCACGGAAGTGTAGCTGGTGGTCGTATAGAAAGTTGGGGAGTTCTGCGTGAAGCCGTTCGGATAGTTACTGAAACAGAATTCCACGACCACGTTCGATACACCATCCCAGTTGAACCCCGGGTTTAGCACGTAGTTGTTCCAGCCCGCCACAATGTTCACGTCGGTGGGTCCAAAAACTTGCGTCAAGCCAGAAACGAACCCGTCATTGATATCCAGCGAATCGAGCGTGGTGCAGCCCATCTGGATCGACCAACCCGGATAGAGGCTGAGCCCATTGACCACTGCGATGTTCATCGACAACTCATTGATCGTCCCACCGGTAAAGCCAAGCGCCAACAACTCGCTCGCACGGATCAATACTTGGTGTCGCGTGCTGTTGTACCAGTTGCCATAGGGGGCCGGATACGAAGTGGTCGTGCCCTGGTCCACACCGGTGCCCAGTTCGAAATCAGCAACGATGCCCGAGGTACAACCCGCATAGTTCGGTCCGCAATAGATAGGTGGGGAGTTGTCAATGTCAACGGTGAACGTGGTTCCCTGGCCCTCGCAGAAAGAGCTATCGGCCACAGTAAGCGTGAAGTCGGGGACGAAGCCAGGCAATACGACCAGACCCAATGTCGTGTCCTGTTTCACGCAGCCATCCGGGCTCGTGATCTCCACCGTGTAGGCATATGACCCAGGCTGGCTGTACCCGGCGATCGGGTCGGCGATATCGTCGGCCGATAGGCCCAGGGACGGAACCCACTCGAACGTGTAACCCGGTAGGTTCGGGTTCGGCACCGCGAGCAACTGGGCGGTTTCGCCCAAGCACAGCGTGTCGTCGCTCTGGGTTACCGCAAAGGTGAAATCGGACACTACAAAGACAGTTACCGTGTCCGCGTTGATGCATGTACCTGCCAGGTCGCTGGTAACGATGTAGGAGGTCGTGGAATTCGGATCCGCGATCACCTCAGAGCAGAACGGTGGATCCAAACAGGTGAAATTTTGACCTGTAATGGGATCACCACCGGGGATGATGCTCCAAACGAAAGTAAGACCACCCTCCGCCTCTATTTCCGCGATCTGCGGGCCACAGATGGTCTGGTCCGGTCCAGCAGAGGTCCGCTGCAGAACGTTCGTTGAGAACACAAAGGTCTGGAAAGCGCTGATAGGGCAGTTCCCATCCTCTACCGTGACCGTGAACGGGAAGAACCCTGAGTTCCCCGGTTGGGCCGTCCAGCAAACGGTGAGCGTGATCGGATTGGTTCCGGTCGCTGAGATCGTCGCTCCGGGAAGATTCTGTTGAACGTTGCTGGTGAAAGTGAGCGTATCGCCCAGATCCGGATCGCTTATCACAACATCGAAGCAGAAGTTGTCCGACTCGCACAATTCGATCGATGCGCATCCCGTATTGACCGCCGATCCACTGAAATTGGTTATGCAAGTGGAGGGGTCCGGAGCCTGATTACTGCAGGCGATCACCACGAACTGCATGTCGCGCAAAGTCGTGCCGATGACATTACCATCTTCGTCATACTGTGTCACCTCCATCACAACCACATAGTTCCCAATGGCGTTCGGGGTGAATTGCAGCAATCCGGTGAAGGGATCGAAGGTCAATCCTGCTTGGATAGGCTCCAAAAACGTGTAGGGGAATACATAGGGGATCGGCACACCGCCGGTGGTCATGGCGCTTATCAAAGCATAGCTAAGCGAGTCTCCGTCCGGGTCGTAAACACCATAGGAATAAACGACCGGTTGGTTCAAGCAGACATACGGGATCGGAGCGTTCGTGAAAACAGGAGAGTTATCACAGGGATAATCCTCGTTGTTCATGCTCGTCTCCAGATACCCGTCATAGGTTCCCGGCGTCTGGAGATTGCTAATAGCATCGTTCCTACAGCAGAGCGACCAGGATGCGGTCCAGAAATCACAAGGGGGAAGGGTGATCGTTCCGGTAAAGACATGCTGTTCCAATCCGGGAAGGTTACCCCCGTTGCAGGAACTGAACGGAAGCTGATCCTCACAAAGTTGGCTCACCTCGAACACCGTGTCCACGTCCACTGTCAAGGATTGGTTGCCGCACGGGCTCGTGAAGTCCAAGGTGTAAGAAGTACCCAAGGTAGTACCGGCACAATCACGATAAAGTATCAGCGAAAACTGGTACTGCCCATTGCCCAGGCATTCATAGATGATCTCCCCACCGGCGACGTGCGTGGCTTTCGCAACGTTCCAGGAAAGAGTGGAAAGGGCGACTAGTGCAAGGAGTTTACGGTGCATCGTGTGTCGTTAAGGCGGTCGAAGATAAGGTTCCCTCGGAACAAGGTTCGGAACTTGCGTACCGTTGCTCCCCGCTGCCATGACGCGCCCAGTTCCGTCCAGGTTGTCCCGACGTGTTGTGCGCTGGGCCCTAGCATGTTCCGTGCTCCTCCTTGCCGGGTTCTCACTTCTCTGGTCGACCACAGGTCCGGCCTGGTTCGACAAGCCTCTTTCGCGCACCGTTCTGGACCGGAACGGGGAACTCCTGGCGGGGGCCGTAGCGGCTGACGGACAATGGCGTTTGCCGCCTGCCTCCGATAGCGTTGCCGACCGGTTCGGGACCTGCTTGGAACAGTTCGAGGACCGGCATTTCCGTTCCCACTGTGGGATCCATCTTCCTTCCCTGTTCCGCGCTCTGGGCCAGAATATACGCTCCGGTCATATCGTCCAGGGTGGTAGCACCATCACCATGCAAGTAGCGCGAATGAGCCGTGGTGGACCACGCACCCTTTGGAACAAACTCGCGGAGACCTGGCTTGCCCTCGGAATGGAACTTCAATGTAGCAAGGACGAGATCATGGCATTGTTCGCGGCGAACGCCCCATTTGGTGGTAATGTGGTGGGGCTTGAGGCCGCATGCTGGCGCTATCTCGACCACTCGAGCGGTGACTTAAGTTGGGCGGAAGCCGCCACCTTGGCGGTGCTACCGAACGCACCGGGGCTTGTGCATCCCGGCCGATCACGGGAGGCGCTACGTGCCAAACGCGATCGGTTGCTCGACCGCTTATTGGAGATCGAAGTGCTGGACAGCCTTGAATGGTCGCTGGCCCGCAACGAGCCCCTGCCTGAGGGTCCGCAAGCGCTCCCGCTGAGAGCACCACACCTGCTTCTCCGATCGGAAGTCTCGGGATCAGCCCTACGTACAACGGTCGATGGTGCTTTGCAGGACCGGGTCATGGCAGTGGCCGAGCAACATGGGAGACGACTGCTCGAAGATCGGATCCACAATGCGGCCGTGCTCGTGATGCACGTTCCAACCGGGGAGGTCCTCGCCTACGTTGGAAATCTGGCGGCCGCTGGTGACGCCCACGCGGGAAGCATGGACCTGGTCCGGGCGCAGCGGAGCACCGGCAGCCTGTTGAAGCCCTTTCTGTTCGCAGCCATGCTCGAGCACGGCGAATTGTTACCGGACATGCTCGTGGCCGACCTCCCCACCCAATATGAAGGGTTCAGCCCGCAGAACTATGACCAGAAATACCGAGGAGCGGTACCGGCGGCCGAAGCGCTCTCACGATCGTTCAATGTGCCCGCCGTGCGCGCGCTCCGTCGGCACGGGGTGGAGCGGACATTGGGCCTCTTGCGCGACTTAGGGCTCTTTGGCCTTGACCGACCTGCGGAGCACTACGGACTTAGTTTGATCTTGGGCGGTGGCGAAAGCAGCTTGTGGGAATTGTGCGGAGCATACGCGACCCTGGGGCGCATTCGATATGCGCATGGACGCACCGCTTGGGACGGATACCCAGTGGTGCATGCACCTGTGTTGTGCGCGAACGCACCACGGGACCGCACCGCAGCCTCCGTCCCACTCTCCGCTGGGCCCGTACACCTCACCCTTGATGCGTTGACCAGGTCGCAACGACCTGCAGAGGAACAAGGCTGGCAAAGGTTCGCGGGTGCCAGAAACATCGCATGGAAGACCGGGACGAGCTATGGCCACCGGGACGCTTGGGCCATCGGGGTGAGCGGGACCTATTGCGTGGGGGTGTGGTGCGGCAATGCCAGTGGAGAGGGACGGCCAGGTCTTACAGGGGCGCTCGCAGCCGCACCCTTGCTCTTCGAAGTTTTCGGGGTACTACCCGTCGGTGAGATGCCCGAGGTGCCGTTCGACGATCTTGTCCAACTGACGATCTGCCGGAAAAGCGGGCATCGTAGCACCGCGATCTGCCCCGAAACGGATACCACCTGGGTCCCTCGTTCGGGCGCACGCACGGAGCCCTGTCCTTACCATCGCTTAATACCTGTCTCAGGGGATCACAAGGCGCGCTTGGCCGTCAACGAGGGCGGAGCGCTTATGCCCTGGTTCGTTCTCCCTCCGGCGATGGAATCCTACTATGCTCCCCGGGACCCTAGTTATGTACGCCTTCCTCCGTGGCGCCGACCTGAGCTGAACTCGGCGGATAACGATGTGATGGAACTGATCTACCCGGGGCCCGAAGCCGCAGTGCTCCTGGCCACGGAACTGGATGGTGTTCGTGGCCGGGTCGTCGCCGAAGCCGCACATCGGGACCGAACCACCAGCATCCATTGGCATCTGGACCGAGTATTCGTGGCCACCACCCACGGGGACCACCGCCTGGCCCTTGCCGTAGGTCCTGGAACACACCACTTACATTTGACGGATACCCAAGGCCGGTCCATCGGTCGCTCCTTCCAGGTTTCCGTACCCGCGCGACCATGATCCGGTCCATCGTATTTTCTCTTGTCCTGGCGCACTCCTTCCCATGTAGTGCGCAACCCGACACGCTTTGGGTACCCACGGAAAATGAGGTAAGAGCTTACCAGGTGGTTTATGGCCCCTTGCGCGATACGGTCGCATTCACCCACTTCGGCCGCTACGCGTTCGATACCACCCGCGTCGCGGTACGGCTCGGGTACAAACGTGGAAAGCCCAGCGGAGTGTACCGCGCGTTCTTCCCGGACGGAAGACCGCTCATCTTCGCGGTGTATGGCTGGGGCTCCCTTCACGGGGATTGGACCGAATATGATGAGTTCGGTCACATCACCTTGAAAGGAAAATACCGTATGGGTAAGCGCGAGGGCACCTGGGCTTTCCGCAAGGAGGGCATCGTGGGTCACTACAAGAATGGGATGAAACATGGCAAATGGCGCTACTACAAGGACGGAAAAGTGGCTTGGGTGGAGAAGTACCACAAAGACCAGCTCAAGCAAGGCAGCACGTACCGGATCCTTGGCATGAAAATTCCGAGCAAGTGATGTCCCGGGCAACCCGTCGAACCTCCCATCCGTTCCATCCCTGATCCACACGAACTTCAGCAACAGCAGATGAACCGACCCACCGTCCTTTTTCTGATCAGCCTGCAAGCGGGACTTTCTTTCGCGCAGAGCCAGCCCACCACCAAAGCCAGCAAGGTCGAAGCGCTGCTCTACCATATCGACCGCATGTACGTGGACAGCGTGGATGATGAGGCGCTGGTGGACGAGGCCATCGTGAGCATCCTCGCGGAGCTCGATCCCCATTCGATCTACATCCCGAAAGAGGAGTTGGACGAGGTGAACGAACCGCTCAAGGGGAATTTCGAAGGGATCGGTGTCCAGTTCAATATCGTCGAGGACACGATCTATGTGGTGGACGCGATCGTCGGCGGTCCCAGCGAACGCCTGGGCATCAGGGCGGGTGATCGCATCGTGAAGATCGAGGACGAGACCGTCGCCGGTGTCAAGTTCAAGAACAGCGACGTGATGAAGCGCTTGCGCGGCAAGAAGGGCACCAAGGTGAACGTGACGGTGGTGCGGCGCGGTGAGAAAGAACCCCTGGAATTCGCCATCGTCCGTGACAAGATCCCCATTTACAGCGTAGAGTCCGCCTATATGGCAACGCCTGGCGTGGGCTATGTCAAGGTGAGCCGTTTCAGCGCCACCACCACGAAAGAGGTGCGGGACAAACTGGACGAACTCCGCGCTAAGGGCATGGTGGACCTGGTGCTGGACCTACAGGGCAACGGGGGCGGCTACCTGCGTTCCGCCATCGAGATGGCCGATGAGTTCCTGGCCGACCATAAGTTGATCGTGTATACCGAAGGACGCAATGCCCCTCGCGAGAACACCTATGCGACGAGCGAAGGACGGTTCGAGAAAGGCCGTTTGGTGGTGCTGGTGGACGAAGGTTCCGCCAGTGCGAGCGAGATCGTAACGGGGGCTGTGCAGGATTGGGACCGGGGGCTCGTTGTGGGTCGTCGCAGCTTTGGCAAAGGTCTGGTGCAGCGACCAGTGATGTTACCCGACGGATCGGCCGTGCGTTTAACGGTTTCCCGGTACTACACGCCCAGCGGCCGGTGCATCCAGAAGCCCTATGACGAAGGGGTGGAGGCATACCGCAAGGAGCGCAGCGAGCGATTGGAACGTGGCGAACTCACCCATGCGGACAGCATCCATCCGCTCGATACCGCCCGGTTCTTCACCATGAACAAACGCGTTGTGTTCGGCGGTGGCGGCATCATGCCGGACATCTTCGTGGCCATCGACACATCCCTCAGCTCTGAGTATTTCGGAAAGCTGGTGCGCAAGGGGACCCTGAACACCTTCGCGCTTTCGTACGTCGATGCGAACCGGGAGACGCTCCTCCGGCAATTCGCGGCCGTCGAACCATTCATTCGCTCCTTCACGGTGAGCGATGACCTGATGAACGCATTGGTAGCAGCGGGCGAGAAGGATGAGGTGAAGAAGGATGCCGATGGTCTCGCCCGTTCGCGCCCGCTCCTCGCACTTCGTCTGAAGGCGCTGATCGCCCGCGATCTTTGGGACAACTCCGCCTACTGGCAAGCCATCAACGCGGACAATCCCGTGGACAACAGCTACCAGAAAGCGTTGGATGCGCTTAGTGGCGACACCTATGAGCGGATGGGCATCGCCCGCCAGCAGTAGAAGGCTGTTAAGGGATCGTTAACGCCCCCAGGTTGGGCGTGGCCGGTGTATTTTCGCGGCCACAACCAACGACCAACCTACCAAGCGATGAAAGAGACCGTCAAGATCGCGCTGCTGGCCATCATCGCCGGCACCTTGATCTATATGGCCGCCAGCGGCAGATCCACGGGCAGCTCAACCAGTTCGGAAGAGGCCGCCAGCACGATGTCCGCCGCGCAACCGACCAAGCCGCCTGCTACGACCGCAGAGGCCAAGGCCTTCGATCCACTGGCCCAGCAGGCCAAGACGGAAGTGGACAACCGCCCGAAGACCACCGTGAACTTCGCGCAATACGAGCACGACTTCGGCAGCATCAAGCAGGACAGTGAGAACAAATACGTCTTCAAGTTCACCAACACCGGCAAAGAGCCGCTTCTGATCGAGAACGCCCAAGGTTCCTGCGGTTGCACGGTACCGAGCTATCCCAAAGAGCCGATCGCTCCGGGCGGCAGTGGCGAGATCGAAGTGGTTTACAAGCCGGGCAAGCAGGAGAACGCCCAGCAGAAAACGGTCACGGTAACAGCGAACACCGAACCCAAGCAAACCACCTTGCGCATATCCGCCGATGTGAAGAAAGTGGGCTGATCCAGTTCACCTCACCCCTTGAAGCCCTCCGATCACCGGGGGGCTTCTTCTTTTCCACCTGCTACCCGGTCGATCGCCTTCGCCAAGGCGCGGTCCTTCTCGGTGATCGCTCCACCCGCATCGTGGGTGCTCAGCGCGATGTCGACCGTGTTCCAGGTATTCGTCCAAGTGGGATGGTGCCCGAGTTTTTCGGCTTCCATGGCCACCCGTGTCATGAAGGCGAACGCCTCGCTGAAATCCTTGAATTTGAAGCTGCGTTCCAGTCGGCCGTGCCGTTCGGTCCAGGTTCCCATGGCTCAACGATGTATTGGAAGATCGATGATGGGCAGGGTGGCTTCAGCCGGTGCGAACCGCATCTCTTCGAGCAAATGCCCGGCTCCGCATAGTTTGTCCACCACGAAAAGCACATAACGGATATCGACCGCGATGTTGCGGCACTTCGCAGGATCGAACAGGATATCGCTCATCGTGCTTTCCCAACTTCGATCGAAGTTGAGGCCGATCAGCTCGCCGCGACCATTGATCACCGGGCTCCCGCTATTGCCACCCGTGGTGTGCAAGGAAGCCGTGAAGCACACCGGCATGTTACCCGCCTCGGCATAGCGGCCATAGTCCCGCCGCTGGTGCAACTCCACCAGCCTCTCCGGTACGTCGAACTCCGGGTCGCCCGGCTGATATTTTTCCAGGATACCGTCCAGGGTACTGAACGCCTGATAGACCACTCCATCGCGTGGTCGCGATCCTTCCACCTTGCCGTACGAGAGACGCAGCGTACTATTCGCATCCGGCCAGTAGGTGCGCTCCGGAAAAAGGTCCATGGTCCCTTGCACATATTTCCGCATCCCGGACTCGATCCGCTCACCGAGCGCCGCATGGACGGGCCGAACCCCGTTGAGGAAGGAATCGAAAAAGCTGCGCGACAGCCGGCTCATCGGGTCGGCCGAAAGTTTCTTCGCGGCCCTCGTATCGAAACGCGCGAGCAGCGTCAAGACGTTCTCCTTGGAAGTGAAAAGCGTGCGGTCATAGAGATCGTCCACGAACGCATCAACGTTCCCGCCGGATCGTTGATCGATGGCGGTCAAGGCCGCTGGCGCCAACACCGGGTCGATGCGTTCGCGATAGATCGGCAGGAGCGCTTTGCATACGTCGCGATCCACACGGGCATCAAAGTCCTTGTAGAAAGCCTCCGTCGCGGCGCGCAACTTCACCAGTTCGGCTTCCAACTTTCCGCTTTCCCGCCACGCCGTGTGTGACGCTTCCAGTTCCTTGAACCTATCCGCGAAGCGCACCAGTTCAGGCCCATAGTAGGCCCACTCCACGAACAGATCACGCGCTTGGGCATAGGGGGACCACTTGGCGTAGATCGCGCCCAATGTGTCCAGCACGGCCACCAGGTCCGGGCGTCCCTGGCCGATCGCCCGCTGCCTGAACTCGGCCTCCTGCGAACGCTTCCGGTCCACCGCTTCCAATTCCCGCAATCCCCGCAACTCCCCTATCCACTTTTTCCAACCGTTACTTATGCCGCTTTGTTTGTCGGCGTATTGGATCCGTACCCGATCGCTCGCGCGCATGGCGCGGTCGATCACGCCGAGGCTGGCGGTGCGCATGGCGATCCGGGCGGGATCGGTGCGCATCATCAAATGCTCCACAGCGTAACTGGTGAGGTAGCGCTGTGTGTTCCCTGGGAATCCATAGATCATAGCGAAGTCGCCTTCCCTCACTCCTCCCATGGCGATAGGCAGGACGTGCCTTGGTCGGAAGGGCACATTGCCGGGTCCCGCGTCGGCCGGCTTGTTGTCCGTCCCGGCATAGATGCGGAACATGGAGAAGTCGCCCGTATGCCTGGGCCACATCCAGTTATCCGTGTCGCCACCGAATTTCCCGACCGCACCAGGGGGAGCTCCCACAAGGCGCACGTCAGGGAAGGTCTCACTTATGATCAGGATGAACTGCAGTCCATAGTTGAAGGCACGCACCACCGCATTGTAATGGCCCTCGGCGATCGCCTCTTTCGCGAACGATGCGCCCGCCGTAGCGAGCGCCTGCTGCCTTTCGCCCTCCGAAGCGCCGGCAGGAACGGTGGCCAGCATCTTTTCGGTCACGTCCTCCATGCGGATGATGAACGTGGCCGAAAGCCCTGGGTTCTTCAACTCGGCGGCACGGTCCATGGCCCAAAATCCGTTCTTCAGATAGTCGTGGTCCAGGGCGCTGTGTTCCTGAATACTTCCGAAACCGCAATGGTGGTTGGTAAGGATCAATCCATCCCCGGAGATCACTTCGGCCGTGCATCCACCACCGAACAATACGATGGCATCTTTCAAGCTGCCATTGTTCGCGCTATAGATATCCTCCGCGGTAAGTTCCAATCCCTCGGCCTGCATACGGTCCTGGATGCTGCCCAGTACGGTGGGGAGCCACATGCCCTCGTGGGCGGGAACGATGGAAGTGGCGCTTAGGAACGCGGCGATGAATAAGAAGCGAGCGGTGCGACCCATTGCTGTTGCGTGATAGGCCGACCAAGGTAGCGTCTGAAGAGTGTCACCTCTCCCCGATCCGAACGGTTCGCAGCACGGTCCCGCGCTCTCAGGAAGAACCGTTACATTAACGAACCCTTTCGCTCATCTTATAGGCTATGGCCATGAGGAACCTGTTGCTCCCGATCGGTTTTTCAATGTTCGGTGTGGCCGCATCCGCGCAGATCACCACGCCCCGACCGCAATGGTGGATCACGGATGGGACCGTGAACGCCATCGAACTCGACCCGATCACCAATACCGTGGCCCTCGGTGGTGCCTTCAGTTATGTGGGGCCGAACAATCCGTTCGGCACGGAGGTGGATCTGGGCACTAGCCAGGTGCGGCCGCAAATGCCTCGGATCAATGGGGTGGTGCAAACAGCGGTGAGCGATGGTGCAGGAGGGTGGTACATCGGCGGCGCTTTCACCGAGGTGGGAGGCCTGCCACGCCTACGTCTGGCGCATATCCTGTCCGACGGCAGTGTGGGCCCATGGGCTCCCACGGCGAACAATACCGTGTTCACCATGCTGATGCATGCTGGGTCCCTCTATATCGGTGGCGGGTTCGGGCTGGTCAACGGGGTACCCAGACCACGGATCGCAGCGCTCGATCCGGCCACAGGGACCCTTGGCCCTTGGGCAAACACGCAAACAGTGAGCCCGCCTACCGTCATATTCGCCATGGCCCTCGCAGGCGGCAAGATCTATATGGGAGGTTCGATCTCCAGCCTCACGATCAGTGCGATACCATACACGCGCAACAACTTGATGGCCTTGGACGCCACTACGGGGGCCATCGATCCCTGGGCACCGACCGCCTCCCATACGGTGACCAAGTTGATCGCTTCCGGAATTGAGGTCTATGTAGCTGGCGACTTCACCTCGTTGAACGGCACGGCCCGCAACTACTGCGGTGCGTTCGATGCGACCACGGGCACCTTACTCCCCTGGGACCCGAGCCCGAACCTCAGTGCCACGAAAACAGTGAGCACATTGGTGCTGCACACCGATCGGATATTCCTGGGGGGCTCGTTCACGCAGCTTTCCGGATCACCCGCGAACCGCTTGGCCGCGGTGGACCTTACCACCGGTGCGATCCATCCCACCACCGTGCCGACCCCCGACGCGAGCGTAAGCGCCCTGGCCTTGGACCCGAGCGGGACCACCCTCTTCGCGGCCGGTTCGTTCCTCTCCATCGCAGGACAGGATCGTAGGTGCATGGCCGCTATGGACATCGCCACGGGCTCCGTCACTTCGCTGGACATCCGCCACTCCCCGGGAACATTGACGTTGACCTGCTCAGCGACGGGCTTGTTCAACGGCGGCTCCTTCCTCAGTTCCGGCGGAAGGTCCAGAACCAACATCGCGGTGTTGGATGGCACCACAGGTGTTGCCGTTCCGACACAACCCAACGTAGCCTTCAACGCAAGCGTGCGCGCCATCGCCTGCGCTCAGGGCAAGTGGTACGTCGCCGGTGACTTCTCCTCTCCTACCCCCCATCTCCTCGCCATCGATCAAACCACCGGAGTGCTGGACACGTGGAACCCAGCGGCGAACGGCTCGGTGCGCGCGCTCGCTGTGGATGGAAGCAGCATTTATGCGGCCGGGGACTTCACGAACATAGGAGGGCAGCCGCGCAATGGGATCGCTGAATTATCGCTGCTTGCGAACACCAATAATGCCACCGCCTGGGATCCCGCCCCGGATGGAGCGGTCCGCGCGCTTCAGCTCGATGCGAGCCATGTATACGCTGGAGGTGCCTTCAACACCATTGGTGGCGCCGCGCACCGCGGCGTGGCCTCCTTGGACCGCACCACCGCACTGGCCCAGGCCATCGCTTACGATCTGGATATCTCCGGATCGTGCCATGCGCTCGCGCTCTCCAACTCGGACCTATATATCGCCGGTGACTTCACCACGATCAATGGCGCTGCCGCAGACCGGATCGGCATGGTGGACGCAACGACCGGGACGCTGTCCGCGAACCTTGGTCCCTCCGTGGTCGATGGCCCCGTGAGGGCCATCACCCTGCAAGGCAGCCTTCTCTTCCTGTGCGGTAACTTCTCCATGGTGAACGGCCAATCACGGAACGGTGTGGCCGCCTTGGATCCTTCGAACGGGGCACTGAACGCGTTCGATCCAGCGCTTACCGGTGGAATAGCTGAAACGGTGCATGGTGCCAGCGACCATCTGTTCATTGGCGGCGGGTTCACGGGGTTCAATGGGTTCCTGGGCCGTTCGCACGCGGTGTACGGTGCCTGCACGGGCTCCGAATGGTTCACTGATGCCGATGGCGATGGCTATGGTGCTCCGGCAAGCATGGTCTTCGCGTGCGAGGAACCGCCGGGGATGATCGATCAGGCGGAGGATTGTGACGATTCGGATCCGCTTCTTTTCATAGGCGCCGCCTGCGATGACGGCGATCCCTATTCCGAGTTCGACGCGATCGATATCGCGTGCACCTGCACAGGCAAATTCTACGCGATCGAAGCCCGTGTTTTCTTGAACGGTCCTTACGTATCCAATGTGAGCTTGATGCGCGACGACCTGCGCGCGGCGAGCCTCCTGCCGCTCACAGAACCCTACTCCGCCCTTGGCTACGTGCACCATGCCCAGGGCGGTGGTGAGACCATCGCACCCGCTGTGCTCACCGTTACCGGGAACAACGCGGTGGTGGATTGGGTCCTTCTGGAAGTGCGCGGCCCGAGCGAGCCGAGCCAGGTGATCGCTACACGTAGCTGCCTGGTGCAGCGCGACGGGGACGTGGTGGACCTGGACGGTGTTTCACCCGTGCGATTGTACGTCCCCTCCGGGCAATACCACCTGGCGATGCGGCACAGGAACCACTTGGGTGTGATGACGGCAGGCACCCATCTGTTCACCATAGGCACAACCATCTCCGTGCGCTTCGACCTACCTGCCACCACCACGTACGGTACCAATGCGCAACGCGATGTTTCCGGTGTACACACCCTTTGGAGCGGTGATGTGACCGGCAACGGCCAGGTGAAATACGCGGGTGGCAACAACGATCGCGATCCGATCCTGGTGGCGATCGGGGGCACGGTGCCCACCGCTACGGTGACCGGCTATCTAAGTGCGGACTGCACCCTGGACGGGGTAGTGAAGTACGCGGGCGGTAACAACGACCGTGATCATATCCTGCAAACGGTGGGTGGCACGGTGCCCACCGCGGTGCGGAACGCGCAGTTGCCCTGACCGATAGGCCTCGGTAACACTCCCTCTCCTATCGAACGCCCGCTGGCAGTGCCGACGGACGTGCTTCCATTCCATCGGTCTGAACCTCAGGCGCTGGGCCCTCCTGAAGGCGGTAACCCTGGTCTCAACTTCCCGTTGAAGCGGTCAACTCTTAATGGGCCTGGACAGCCCATGAACGTAGATGAACGACCGACGAACGCCCTTTCCTCTTTGGCGCCCAATGCTGCGGGCAGGGCGGTGCGTATTCCTCTGCACGCTGCTGCTGGCGGGGCTTTGCGCCAACGGCCAGCCGACCACGTGGGATTGGGCCATTGGCAACAACAACGGAAACAACGAGCAGGTGCGCGATATCGCCGTGGATACGGTGAACAACGCGGTATACACCACGGGTACTTACGATGACGCCGGACCCTTCGGGCTCGGCCTGACGAGCGGAGGCACCGATGGCTTCCTGGCCAAGACGGACCTGAACGGGAACGCGTTGTGGGCTGTGAAGATCGGGGGTCTGTTCAACGATGGCTGCCATGGGGTGGCCGTGGGAGCGGACGGCAACATCTACATAACGGGCAGCTTCAACACCGCGATGACGGTGAACATTCTTGGGAACTTGGCATTGCTGAGCTCCGGCCAGAGCGATCTGTTCGTGGCGTGCTATGCGCCCACGGGATCCCTGCAATGGGTAAAGACCGGTGGGGGCGTGGGGGACGATATAGGCTATGGGATCGCCGTGAACAGCACTGGGGTGTTCGTTCAGGGCACCTACAAGGGGGGGGCGGCCTTCGGCGCCAGCACCACACCGGCAGGGCTGAACAACGGTCATGTCCAAGCGGTGCTGCTGAAATATTCGCTGACGGGCAACCTGCTGTGGCGCATCGATGGTACGAGCACGAACAAGGACCAGAACGCGGAGCGGATCGCGTGCGATGAGCTCGGGGTGTACCTCACCGGCACGTTCGGCACCAACCAGATGCGCTGGTACAACGGCGGCACCCTGCTGACCACTATCAATGCCACGGGCGATCCGAACATCTATGTGTGCGCGGTACACAATGATGGTACGATGAACTGGGCACAGGCAGTGAGCAACCCGGGGGACGCTTCCATCAATGGCAATGCGATCGCGGTGGGCTGTAGCATGGTCTATATCGCCGGTAGTGTTCACAACGGGGCCACTTTCCCGAGCGGCACGGTGATCAGCGCGGCCGGTAGCCCGCATGACTACCTCTACCTGGCCGCGCTGAACAAGAGCACCGGAGGCACCCGCTGGGTGCGCACGATGCGCGATGCGGATGACCACATGGGTGTGGCTTACGACCTGGCCGTACACGCCAATGGAAGCGTTTTCATGTGCGGTAGTTATGAAGACAATGCGACGTTCTCGGATGGGACCACGATACAGACCACTGGTGGCGGTGGATACGCACTGGATGCCTTCGTAGCCCGCTACACGCCATACGGCCAACTGTCCTGGGCCACCGCGGCGAACGGTTCCGATGACGATGTTCCTCTGGCCATTGCGGTGAACAAGACGAGCGGGATATACACCGGCGGTTTTTTCAACGATGACCTGACCTTCCCTCCCATCGCGATCAATTCCAATGCGAACGCGAGTCTTTTCCTGGCCCGGTTGAGCGACACGCCGAACGCGCACTGGTCGCAGAACCCCTCCAGCTGGACGCCCCCGGCCTTGGTTTGCGCCAATGCGGGCGCGGTAGATCTGAACACCTACGTTCCCACCTTCAGCCGCGAGTACGCGGATCTGGTCACGGCATCCACCGGTGTGAGCGATCCTAACAACATCGTGGGTGCGCCGAACGGAAGCGTAGTGCTGTTCTCCACCGACGGCAGTACGCTGACCGCCGACCTAACGACCACGATCTCGCCGGGCAATACGTTCACCATCGTGTGGGGGAAACAGGCCGCTTTCGCGGGAACGGCTTCCTTCCAACTGGAGACCTCTCCGGACAATGCGAACTGGACCACCCTCACGGCACCCACCATCATCGCGGCGAGCACCGCCTTCGTGAACAGCGCGGTACAAGCCACGGCACCGACACGGTACGTGCGCATTACCAAGAACAACCTGCTCAGCGCCGTGAACTTCAAGGTGGATGCGCTCAAGTTCTTCCACGGCTCCCTGCAAGGTGGCACTTGGACCGGAACGGGCGTGACCTCCGCAGGGATCTTCGACCCTTCGGCACTTGCCGGCCAATCCGTGTCCATCACCTATATGGTGAGCAACGGCACGTGCCCCTACTCCAGCACCAACTCCATTACGATCGAACCGGAGCCTATCGGTGGCTCGGTCACTTCTTCGGTGATCGGCACACAATGTCCCGGTAACAACGCGGGCACGCTCACCCTCAGTGGGTACTTGGGAACGATCGTGGAGTGGCAAGCGTCCGCGGACAACTTCGCCTCGTTCACCGTGCTGGCCAATACACTGGCCACTTACAGTTTCAACAACCTGACCCAGGCCACCTCCTACCGGGCAAGGGTCTCCAACAACTGTGGAACGGTGCTGAGCGCGAGCCATACCGTGCAAGTAGGTGACAACACCGCACCGGTGATCACCACCTGCCCGCTACCACGCACGATCTATGTAGGTGCGAACTGCAAGGCGCCGATCCCCGACCTGCTGCCCAGCGCTGCCGGTGCGGACAATTGCTCCGCAACGCTCACCTGGACCCAATTCCCCGTGGCCCTTAGCCTGGTGAACAAGGGCATACACGTAGTGGTGGTCACGGCCACCGACGGGGCGGGGAACGCGACCACCTGCAACGTGACCATAACAGCGCGCGATACCACGCCGCCGGTGATCAGCGGTTGCCTGGGGAACGTGACGCTGAGCGCCGATCCCGGCAAGTGCAGCGCGGTCTATAATTTCATAGCCCCAACGGCCACCGACAATTGCGGGATGGTGTTGAGCGCGATCACAGTGATCGCGATCGCGGATGTGGACGGTTTGGCCATCTCTGTACTGAACGCGCCGAACGAATATCCGGTCGGGGTCACGACCCGGACGTTCACGTTCGCCGATGCTTCGGGGAACTCCAGTTCGTGCTCGTTCGATATCACCGTGATCGACGACCAGTGGCCCACGGTCGTGTCCTGTCCGGGGGACATTACGGTGCCAGCATCGCCCGGGCTCTGCGGCACAGCTGTCAACTATACGATCCCGGTCTTCGCGGACAACTGTTCGTACCTCGTCGAGCGCACACAAGGTGCGGCCAGCGGCGACTTTTTTCCAGTGGGCACCACGCCTGTGAAGCACCTCGCCACGGATAGCGCCGGAAACAGTGTGAGCTGCACGTTCAATGTGATCGTTCAAGACGGTGAAGCTCCAGTTCTGACGGGATGTCCGAGCAATTTCATCGTACAAGCGCCTCTCGCAGGTACGGGTGCCGTCGCCACTTGGACGCCCCCCATCGCCAGCGATAATTGCGGTGCGGCCGCGATCACCCAGACCGTTGGACAAGCGCCTGGATCCTTCCTCACGCTCGGCGCGCACGTGATCACTTACACGGCAACCGCCCCGAACGGCGTCACGTCGACCTGCACCTTCACGATCACCGTCATCAGCAATGACGCGCCGACCATAACCTGTCCGGCGAACCAAGTGCTCTACAGCACACCTTTCGACTGCGCGCAGGTCTTTTCCTATGCGATCCCTCCGGTTGGGGACGACATGGCATTACCAGCGGGCCAGCCGGTGCAGATCGACGGCACCGGCCACACGAGCGGCGCCCCGTTCCCCTTGGGTAGCACTGTGCAGACGTGGCGGGTCACTGACAGCAACAGCAATAGCACCACCTGCTCGTTCACGGTGCAGGTGATCGATACGATCAGGCCTTCGTTCCCCAGTTGCCCAACGAACGTGACGATCTCCGCCGAACCGGGAGAATGCGGCGCGCACTACACGTACGCTGTTCCGGCCCCGACGGACAACTGCCCTGGCGTGATCAGCGTGGTCCAACTGCTAGGGCCGGCTTCGGGCAACCTGTTCCCGATCGGTAGTACACTCGTTCGCCACCGGGCCATGGACGCCTCAGGGAACACGGTCCGCTGCCAATTCTATGTGACCGTTGTCGACGACATTTTCCCTACGCTGTCCAACTGTCCCGCAGCTATCACCCTGGCGGCCGAACCGAACGAATGTGGGGCCCATGTGACCTTTACACCGCCTACCGCACAGGACAACTGCTTCGCCACCCTCACGCGAACGGCTGGTCCACCTAGCGGCGCGCTCTTCCCCATCGGGGATACGTCGGTGGAATTCACCGCCACCGACCCGCAGGGCAACTCGGTGACCTGTGGTTTCAACGTGCATGTGGACGACTTGACCGCGCCGGTCTTCACCTACTGTCCTGATACGCTGACCGTTGCTTCCGACCCCGGCCAATGTGGGGCGGTGGTCAACTATGCGTCGCCCTTTGCGGAGGACAACTGTATCGCGACCCTGACCCCACCGACCGGACAGCTCAGCGGCGCTTTCTTCCCGGTCGGATCCACTGCGGTGAGCTATACCGTCACGGATGGCATCTCCAACGCCACATGCACCTTCCAGATCGTGGTGATCGACAATGAGGCGCCTATGATGGTGGGGCTCCCCGCGAACATCAGTGTTTCGACCGACCCGTCGGACAGCATGTCGTTGGTCACCTGGGCGGCACCCACCGTGTCGGACAACTGTGCCGCCACCATCGCCGCTGACCATGCGAGCGGCGACGCATTCGGTATCGGTACCACACCCGTGACCTATACCGCCATGGATGCCATGCACAGCATCTCGGCCACGTTCCTTGTGACCGTGACGGACGACGAAGATCCCTTGATCACCTGTCCCCCCAACGATACCCTGGAGGTGGACGCCACCTGTTCGGTGGCAACGCCTTTATACACGGCCGCGGCTACGGACAATCATACCATCGATTCCATCTGGCAAACCGAAGGACCCGTTCCGAACGATCCGCTCACCCTGGTCAGCGGGCCGTACTATACGAAATGGGCGGCTGTGGACTCGTCCGGGAACATCACTACCTGCGTGCAGTGGATCGAATTGATCGACGTGGACGCACCCGTGATCACCTGCCTGTGGCCAGCGCCGATCGAGTTGAACGCGGACCGGAATTGCGCCGCCATTGTTCCGTCCCTCAATTCGCAACAGACCTACGATGATTGCAGTGGCGTGACGGTGGATCAGGATCCAGAATCCGGAACCGTGATCTATGGGGATACCGTGATCACGACCACGGTAACCGATGCGTTCGGCAATGTGTCCACCACGACGGACTGGGTGCATCTGAAGGACATCACACCCCCTCAGCACGACGCCCTGCCCGACACGATGGAGCTGGACATCGAATACTGGATGCCGCTTTGCCACGCGCATATTCCCGATGTCCTTTCCTTGCTGAACCCGGTGGATGGTTGCAGCGGGATCGATCATGTGGACCAGACGCCCCCGCCGAACACCGACTTCGTGGTGGCACCCCAATGGGTGTTCGTGGAGATCGCCGACAATGCTGGCAACATCGCCAGGGATTCGGTGTGGGTGATCCCCGTTGATGTGGAAGCGCCACTGCTTGATTGTTCGTTGGCCGGCCCCGTTGAAGTGCCCGGCGACGGCAATTGCGATGCGCTGGTTCCGAACGTACTGGGTGCCATCGGAGTGGACGAGTGTTATCTGGAGGATCTCTACCAGACCCCCGCTGCGGGCTCGTCGATCAGCGCGGACGTCACCGTAGTCGTGACCGCGGTCGATTCGGCCGGCCACATTTCGACCTGTAGCGTGGACGTGCTTATCACGGATACGATGGCGCCGGTCTTCAACTGTGCGCTTTCAATGACGGTCAACTCCGATCCGGGTGCTTGTGGCACCACGGTGAGCCTCCCTTCGGGAGCGGCGGTGGATACGTTGATCAGTGATAACTGCG
>JAGNSU010000085.1 GCA_017987895.1 Flavobacteriales bacterium
CTGAGCAGCACCATTGGGCGCAATAAGCGCTTGATCCCCGGTGAAGTGATCGGGGCGATCATTGAAGGGACCGAGATGTTCCTGGAGAAGATGCGGGCCCTGGGCATCGGCATACGCAGCACCGGTGGAGAGACCGCGGATGTCGGAGATCTGGTGCGCACAGTGATCGTGGATAGTACGGTGGTCTGCCGCCTGAAGCGGAGCGAGGTGATCGACAACGCCCGGATCCAGCCCGGCGATGTGATCGTGGCCCTCGCCAGTGATGGCCAAGCCTCCTACGAGGACACCTACAACTCAGGCATCGGAAGCAACGGCCTCACCAGTGCGCGGCATGACGTGTTCGCGAAGGAGTTGGCCACATCCTTCCCGGAGACCTTCGATCCCGGTACCCCGCAAGA
Source organism: Flavobacteriales bacterium (assembly GCA_017987895.1). Classification (GTDB taxonomy): domain Bacteria; phylum Bacteroidota; class Bacteroidia; order Flavobacteriales_F; family PHOS-HE28; genus PHOS-HE28. The sequence continues at coordinate 399 of JAGNSU010000085.1, forward strand.
ACTGGTGTATTGCGGACAAGCCCGTTTGACGGATCCGCTGGAAGGAACTCCGCTGGATTTTGGCAAGGCCGTGCTATCCCCTACGCGAACCTATGCCCCAGTGGTGCGCGAAGTATTGGCCGCTATGCGGTCCGACGTGCATGGCATGGTGCACTGTAGCGGTGGGGCGCAGACCAAGGTGTTGCACTTCATAGAAGGTCTTCGGATCATCAAAGACGAGCTCTTTTCCGTGCCGCCCCTGTTCGCCGCTATCCAACGCATTAGTGGAACGGACCGGAAGGAGATGTACAAGGTCTTCAACATGGGTCATCGCCTGGAGTTCTACGTGTCCGGAACACGAGCACCAGAGATCATCGCCATCTCGAAGTCGTTCGGCATCGATGCCAAGGTCATCGGCCGTGTGGAGACCGCACCCATCAAGGAGGTCGTGCTAACCAGCCCGAACGGCACCTTCACCTATACCGGCTGAACACAGAGTTTACCGTTGCGGCGCGTTGCCGCTCCGGTTGTCCTATCCCATGAACGACCTCCTCTCCAAACTCGCCTCCCTCCACGATCGCCGCGAAGAGATCGGCAAGCAGCTCGCCGACCCGAGCGTGATCGCCGACCAGAAGCGTTTTGTGGAATTGAACCGGAGCTACCGGGACCTGGAGCCTATCGATCAAGCGTTCGAGCGCTTCCGCAGGCTGCACGAGGAACTCAGGGGTGCCGAGGAGATGTTGCGGACCGAAAGGGACAGCGATGTCCTCGACATGGCCCGAACGGAGCGCGATGCACTGCGATCCTCCATCGAGGCGATGGAGGAAGAGGTACGCATCATGCTGGTGCCTAAGGATCCGAACGATGCGCGCAATTGCATCCTGGAGGTGCGTGCAGGCACCGGGGGGGATGAAGCGAGCCTTTTCGCCGGCGACCTCTTCCGCATGTACAGCCGCTACTGCGAGGGCCGGGGGTGGCGGATGGAAGTGGCGGATGTGAGCGAAGGGACCGTGGGTGGTTACAAGGAGGTGGTGTGCAACGTGATCGGGGAAGGAGCCTACGGAACGTTGAAGTTCGAAGCCGGTGTGCATCGTGTGCAACGTGTTCCGGATACCGAGGCTAGCGGCCGCATCCACACCAGTGCGGCCACTGTGAACGTGCTGCCCGAAGCGGAAGAGACCGATGTGGATCTGCGGGAGAGCGATGTGAAGATGGAGACCGCCCGCAGCGGCGGTGCCGGCGGCCAGAACGTGAACAAAGTGGAGACCAAGGTGCGGCTCACCCATATCCCCACAGGCTTGGTGGTGATGTGCCAGACAGAACGCAGCCAGCTAGGCAACCGGCTAAAGGCCATGCAGATGCTGCGGTCCAAACTGTATGAGGACAAGGTGCGAGCGCAGGAACAGGCTGTGGCAGCGCAACGGAAGAGCCAGGTGAGCAGTGGCGATCGCAGCGCCAAGATCCGCACCTACAATTTTCCGCAGAGCCGTGTCACCGACCACCGTATCGAATTCACGGCCCACAACCTACCCGCCATCCTGAACGGCGATCTACAGACCATTATCGACGCGCTGCAGCTCGCCGAACGCACTGAGAAGCTGAAAGCAGAAGCGGGTGTTTGAGCGACAAGAGATCCCACTGCATCTCATTCCTGACCTTCGACCCCTATGACCCGTGCTGAGCTCATCGCCACCATTCGCCGCAAAGAGAGCCTGCTCTGCGTGGGATTGGATACGGAAGAGCATCTGGTACCTGACCACTTCCGGGCCGAGAGCCATCCGGTCCGGGCGTTCAATGAGGCGATCGTGGAGGTGACCCACGATCTGGCCGTCGCCTACAAGCTCAATCTGGCCTTTTATGAAGCCCTCGGCGACCAGGGCTGGTTGGATCTGGAAGCCACGGTCGCCTATATCCGCAGCAAAGGCGATTGTATGATCATCGCCGATGCCAAGCGGGGCGATATCGGCAACACGGCCCGGAAATACGCGGAGGCCTTTTTTGACCACCTCAACGTGGATGCGGTCACCCTTTCCCCCTACATGGGCCGGGACAGCATCCTTCCCTTCCTGGGTCGCAAGGGGAAATGGGGTATCGTGCTCGGGGTTACCAGCAATCCAGGTGCGGAGGACTTCCAATTCCTGCCGGTCGCTGGACAACGGCCGCTGTATGAGAACGTGATCAGCCAGGTGAGCAAGTGGGGTAGCCCCGAAGAGCTCATGTTGGTGGTGGGTGCCACGCGTCCTAGTGTCCTGGCGGAAGTGCGCGCCATCGCCCCCGAGCATTTTTTCCTTGTGCCAGGTATAGGTGCGCAAGGCGGTGACCTGTCGGCGGTCTTGGAAGCCGGGTTGACCAGCGATGGGGGGCTTCTGATCAATAGCTCGCGAGGGATACTCTACGCTGGGAAAGGGGAGGATGCCATCGCGGCTGCGCGCCGCGCTGCTCAAGACATGCAACAGGCCATGGCCACCGTGCTTCATAGCAAGGCGGTGATCTAAGAGCCTGTTTGGGATCTGTTGAACGAAGGACCCCGAGGCTATTTTTCGATCAGGCGCAGCCGGAAAATCATCGCGTAGCGGTGTCTACGGGATCATTTTCCGGTGAAGCATGGGCGGAAAAGAGACCGGGGGACGAGTTTGAAGAGATCCCAAATAGGCTCTAAGGCAGGCCCTTCCTGGGCTTCCGTGCGAGTTCGTCCCGTTCGTTCGCGAAAGAACGCCCGGCGTCCGGATCGGTCCGTACCTACATTATCCATCTGCCGATCGCCAGAAAAGTCGGCGGTGTTCAACCATGGCCTATCCTGCCCCGATCCCGGTCCTTCTTCAAGCTCCTGCGCTGTGCTTGGCAAAGGGGCGACCTTCCTTTGACCAAGGCATCGACCGGGCGTGGGACGTTCTTCGGGACCCGGCTTTTCCATACGGAGAGAACCTGCTCCAGTTCATCTGGGAAGCGCAACTATTCGATCGCCATGCCTTGCGCACCACGGACGGCCTGCCTGTGGATGTGATACGCCCGGGCCGCCTCCATTCCAACACTGGCCCAGATCTGCAGGAGGCGCAATTGCGGATCGCTGGACAGCTCTGGGCCGGAAGCGTGGAGGTCCACGTGCGCAGCAGTGAATGGAACGCGCACCATCACCAGAGCGATCCAGCCTATGACGGGGTGGTGTTGCACGTCGTGTTCGAGCATGACGCGGATGTGCGCACGTTGAGTGGTCGCGTGCTCCCGACCGTGGAACTGATGTCAAGGATCAACACGGACAGCCTGGCTCTCTTTGCGGAATTGATGCGGTCACGGGCCGTGGTGCCCTGCGCCGGTCTTCTTTCCAGTGTGGATCCCACGCGTCTGAACACCTGGTTGGAGAGTGTCCTCATCGAACGCCTGATCCGCAAGACCGAACAGGCCGAAATGTTGTTCAGCCAGTTGGGGGATGACGGACCAGCCACCTTCTATCATCTTCTGGCGCGGGCTTTCGGTCTTGGGGTGAACGCGGAACCCTTCGGGATGCTGGCCCATGCGCTGCCTTGGAAATTGCTCCTCCGCCATCGTGATCAGCAGCTGCGGATCGAGGCACTACTTTTCGGCCAGGCAGGCTTGCTGCGAACGGACTTTGTCGATGCGTACCCGGTGCTGCTTCGGCGCGAGCATGCGGCGCTGACATTTGCCCATGATCTGAGGCCAACCCCTCTAGCCGCTTGGAAATTCGGGCGGATGCGGCCCATGAATTTCCCTACGGTGCGGATCGCCCAATTCGCCGCCCTGATCGGCCGGTTGGACGGCGACGTCTTGACGCTCCTGGACCATGACAGCCTCGCCCCGCTGCGCGCGCGGTTGGAAGCCGAACCGTCGTCCTACTGGCTTTCCCACTATCTCTTCGACCGGCCCAGTTCCGAGCGCGCCAAACGCCTGGGCTCCAGTGCCGCTGATCATTTGATCATCAATGCGGTGGTGCCGATGCTCTTTCTGATGGCCAGGGTGAAAGGGAGCCAGGCGTTGCGGGACAGAGCGGTCCGGCTGTTGGAACAGATGCCGGCCGAGCGCAACAGCATTACCGAGGGGTGGGCTGCCCTGGGCCTGGAGGCCGATAGCGCGGCACGTGGCCAGGCGCTCATCGAACTGCGCAATGGCTACTGCACACCCCGGAAGTGCTTACTTTGCGGTATCGGAAGGCACCTCATGCGCAGCGTGCGGCCTTTCGACCCGGAGATCCACTTTCCACCCAGATGATCGATCGCATCAAGACCTGGTTCGAGCGCCAAGCGTTCGGTGTCTGCGCGTGGTGGGGCGAGAAGCTCAATATCAAGACCGAACAGGTGCGGCTCAGCTTCATCTACCTGAGCTTCGTGACGGCTGGCCTCCATCTCGTGCTCTACCTCATTATGGCCTTCGTGCTCCAGCACAAGGAGCGCATCAAGCGTCCGCTGGCGAAGCGCAGTACGGTGTGGGAGCTTTGAGCGGCTTTCGGCCGGAGCGGGCATGACCAACAACGATATCTTCAAGAAGCTCCGCGTAGCCCTTCGGTTGAAGGACACGGACATCATCAAGATCCTCGCCTTGGTGGAATACAAGGTGAGCGAGAGCGAATTGAGCGCCCTTTTCCGCAGCGAGGACCATCCCAACTACAAACCGGCCGGGGACCAGATCCTGCGCAACTTCCTCAACGGGCTGATCATCCATTTGCGCGGGCCGATGGAAAAGAAAGTCCCGCCGCCTGCTCCCAAGACGCGGTTGCACGGTCCCAAGCGCTAGGTTGCTGAACGCGATCGGCGGAATGCGACCTTCGCGGCGATGCGGATCTTGATCACCGGTTCCAATGGCCTGTTGGGCCAGAAGCTGATCGCTGCTCTGCGGAACGATCCGGAGGTGGAGGTGCTCGCGACCAGCCGTGGGCTGGACCGGACCCCAGAGCCGCTGTTGGATAGGTACCGCGCCTTGGACATTACGAGCCAGGCCGAAGTGCAGGCGGTGTTCGGGGCCACGCGCCCCGAAGTGGTGATCCACACCGCGGCGATGACCAATGTTGACGCGTGCGAACTCGATCCTGTCGCATGCCGACTTCAGAACGTGACGGCCACGAACCATCTTGTCCAAGCGGCGGAGCGGCACCAGAGCCACTTCATCTTTCTAAGCACGGACTTCATTTTCGACGGAGAAGCAGGTCCCTATCGCGAAGAGGATCGACCGCACCCCTTGAGCATATACGGGCAGAGCAAGTTGGATGCGGAAGGCTTGGTCATCGGCAGCGGTTTGGCAAGGTGGGCTATCGCCCGTACTATCATCGTCTACGGCGTGGCTCCGGGCTTGAGCCGCAGCAACGTGGTGCTTTGGGCGAAAGCTGCTTTGGAGAAAGGAGAACCGATCAAGGTGGTGGACGACCAATGGCGCATGCCCACCCTAGCCGAAGACCTGGCGGATGGTTGCACCCGCATAGCCAAACAAGGGGCCACGGGTATCTACAATCTCAGCGGACCGGACGGCATGAGCATCCTTGAACTCGTGCAGCGGGTAGCGCGCTTTTTCGATCTGGATCCCAGCGTGATCCGGCCGGTCACTTCTGCAAGTTTGGCGCAACCCGCCAAGCGGCCACCCCGCACTGGTTTCGTGCTGGACAAAGCGCGCCGGGAATTGGGATATGCTCCGCTACGGTTCGAGGAGGGGCTCGCGGTGCTCCGGTCGCAGCTGGTATGAGTTCCGCGGTTACCTTGTTCGGCAGAACTCCAGCACAGATGGCCTGGAAGCTTTCCGAACCATTCAAGAACGCCCTCGCGATGCACCGAGGCGAACGCCAGGGTGCATTGCTCATTATGCTCCTCATTGTGGGATGCGGTGCGTGGATCATGTATGCGCGATGGCGTGGACCAGACCTGATGGAAATGACGGAGGTGCAGCACCGTATGGATTCCTGGCTAGCTGAACGAGCAAGTGCATCGGTCCAACGATCCGAGGACGAGGCGATCACGGCGGAGTTGTTCCCCTTTGACCCGAATACGGCCACTGCGGAAGAATGGCAGCGCCTCGGGTTGACCCCGAAGCAGGCCCGTAGCGTAGGCAATTACTTGGCGAACGGCGGTAGTTTCCGGTTCCGGGAGGATCTCTCCAGGATGCGCAGTTTGCGCCCGGATCAGGTACGGGTCTTGTTGCCTTATGTCCAGCTGCCCAGCAAGGAAGATCGTGGCGATTCACGCGGATCTTCAAGCCGCGGAGGCATGGACTTCAAGCGCGATACGGCCCAATGGGCGAGGCCCTATGAACGGGCGGCGAAAGCACCCGTGCGGAAGTTGGAGGTGAACACCTGCGATAGTGCCCAGTTGGTCGCGCTTCCTGGTATTGGGCCATCCTTCGCCCGGGGGATCCTGCGGTACAGGGCCTTGCTCGGCGGATACGCGGATCTCCATCAACTGGCCGAAGTGAAGGTATTGAAGGACAAGCCTGATGCGCTCGCGCACTTGCGGGAATTGTTCGTGGTGGACACGTCCGCGATCATCCGGATCCCCCTCAATACGTGTACTGTGGAACAATTGGCCGACCACCCTTATGTGGACTGGAACCTCGCCAAAGCGCTTGTCGCGTACCGCACCCAACACGGCCCTTTCAGGGATGTGGCCGGCATTCGTGGTTGCGCCCTCGTGGATGACGAGGTCTTGCGTAAACTTGCGCCCTATTTTTCCACGGAGTGAGCGCACTGCAGCAGCGCCTGCTGGGATCCATCCGCGCGGTGCCAGATTTTCCCAAGCCGGGCATCCTTTTCCGCGATATCACACCGGTGATGGAAGACCCCGCGCTCAGCAATGCCGTGGTCGATGCTTTCGTCGCTAGCGTTCAGCAGGAACGGGTCGATGCCATCGCGGGGATCGAAAGCCGGGGATTTCTCTTCGGGATGCCCCTGGCGCTTCGGCTTGGTGTGCCTTTTCTAACCGTTCGGAAGAAAGGCAAGCTGCCGTACCACACGGTCTCCTACAAGTACGACTTGGAGTACGGCTCGGCCGAGATCGAGATGCATGTGGACGTGGTGCGACCCGGTATGCGCGTGCTGATCCACGACGATCTCTTAGCGACCGGAGGCACGGCTGCCGCAACGGCAGAATTGATCCGAATGCAAGGCGGCCAGGTAGCGGCCTTCAGTTTCCTTATCGAACTTTCCACCCTGGGCGGGGCGGAGCGCTTGCGTCCGTATGGCGCGGATATCCTCCGCCTGGTCACCTACTGAACCCATGGAATTCATCGCCACCGAGAACCAGACCATGATCGCACAGGCCGTGCGCGATCTCTGCGAACGCGAACTGCGACCCCACCTGATGGAATGGGACGAGGCACAGCACATGCCGATCGACCTGTTCAAAAAGCACTTCGGTCCGGCAGGGATGCTCGGCGTGCTGGTTCCGGAAGAGTACGGTGGGGCGGGTCTGGGCTATTTCGAGTATGTCTCCACGATAGTCGAAGTGGCGAAGATCTGCGGCAGCATCGGCCTAAGTGTGGCCGCGCACAACAGTCTTTGTACGGGCCACATCATGCAGTTCGGCAGCGAGGAGCAGAAGACAAGGTGGTTGCCCAAACTAGCCAGCGGTGAATGGCTGGGCGCATGGGCGCTCACCGAGCCGAACACGGGGAGCGACGCGATGCGCATGAAGTGCACCGCCCGGAAGGAAGGGAAGGAGTGGGTGCTGAACGGCACCAAATGCTGGATCACCCATGGAAAAAGCGGCGATGCCGTGGTGGCTATCGTGCGTACCGGAGAGCTGCTGGACAGCAAGGGCATGACCGCCTTCGTGATCGAACGCGGTACGCCGGGTCTCAAGGCCGGCAAGAAGGAGAACAAACTGGGTATGCGGGCCAGCGAAACAACGGAGGTGATCTTTGAGGATTGCCGTGTTCCAGAGGAGAATGTCCTGGGGCAGGTGGGTGAGGGCTTCCAGCAGGCGATGAAAGTGCTGGACGGCGGTCGCATCAGCATAGCGGCGCTGAGCCTGGGTATCGCCAAGGGCGCCTTCGAGGCGAGTGTCAAGTACGCCAAGGAGCGTGAGCAATTCGGTCAGCCGATCGCCAACTTCCAGGCCATCAGTTTCAAGATCGCGGACATGGCCACTCGCATCGAGGCCGCCGAACTCTTGATCCTCCAGGCCGCTGATCTGAAGAACCGCCACAAGAAAATGACCAAGGAGAGCGCCATGGCCAAGTACTACGCCAGCGAGGTCTGCGTGTGGGCCAGCAACGAGGCGGTCCAGATCTTCGGCGGGTATGGTTATACCAAGGATTTCCCGGTGGAGAAGTTCTACCGGGACAGCAAGCTGTGCACGATCGGCGAGGGTACCAGTGAGATACAGAAGGTGGTGATCGGCAGGGAGGTTCTGCGCTGACAGTACCGTCGTTGTGCTAGTTTGGCCGAGGAATGCGATCAGCTGCCCCACGCCCAATTCTACCTGCGAATGACCGCTTCAACCGTGCGTAAGCTCCTCCCGGTGGCTTTAACGGCCTGTTTTCAGCCTTGCATTGGCCAAACGGTGGAGCTCCAGTGGTGGGTGCCTAACGGGTCGGTAACCTCCATGGTCTGCGATCCAGCGAACGACCAGATCATCATGACCGGTCAGTTCACAGGGTTCATGACTCCAGTAGGTCAGGGGGGAATTGTCAACGCGGTCACTGGTGAAGCCCCAATTATCCCTGCTGTGCCGAGCAACAGCGTGGAAGTCGCCGTCCCGGATGGCAGTGGCGGTTGGTATATCTCAGGAGGGTTCGAGCACATAAGCGGCGCTGTGAGGAACGGCCTGGCCAGGATCAACGCCGACGGTTCACTTCACGCTTGGGCACCGGCCGGAACGAACGGAGACATCGAGACGATGGTCGTGGGACACGGCAGGGTCTATATCGGTGGGGACTTCACTGATGTGGGAGGCATGCCGATGAACCGCTTGGCAGCCTTGGACACGCTTATCGGCGCTGTTGTTCCCACGTGGGGCCCAGGTGCCAATGACGACGTTAGGTCGCTCTGCCTCCAGGATACGACCCTTTATATAGGAGGCTTGTTCACCACCTTGGCCGGTTCTCCGCGGACCCGGCTGGCAAGTGTGCACGCTCTTACCGGAGCCCTGCAGGCCTGGAGCCCGGTGATCGACAATGACGTCTGGACGATCGACATCCAAGGCTCGAGCGTCTACCTCGCTGGCTACTTCTCGACTGTCCAGGGCCAGACACGCCGGAACCTGGCCAAGATCAGCACCGATCCCAGCGCAACGCTTCAACCATGGGCCCCCATTCAGCAGAGTCTCGTTAGTGATTGGATCTACCACATCCTATGTGAGGGTGATCGGGTCTACGTGGCCGGCGATTTCTCCGCCATGATCGGTGGAGCATATAGAAACTCCCTTTGCGCGCTGGATACGATCCTGGGGAACGCTACCTCGTGGGCTCCTATACCGGATGATCCGGTCAATCGGATAGCCATTGCCAACGGGATCCTTTATGCGGGCGGTGATTTCACCGATGTCGATGGTGTGCCACGTGAAGGTCTTGCCGCCTGGGATGTTACCACAGGCCTGGTCACGAATTGGGACCCTCATCCGTACTTCGGCACTACTTGGAACGGCATCCGGGCCCTGTCGTTCTCAAATGGCCAAGTCTATATCGGTGGGTATTTCAAGGGGCTCAATTTCACGGAGCGGAAATGGATCGCCATGCTGGATGGCGTGACGGGTAAGCCCAAGATCTGGCAGCCGACCTTCGCTCCGAACTCGCCACCGAGGATCGGGTGCGTATACAACGGAGTTGTCTACGTCATGGGCAGTTTCGATTTGGTGAACGGTTTGCCGCGGGGGGGATTGGCTGCCTTTGATGCCGCCACGGGGGCTCTTATGAACTGGGCTCCTGAGATCGGCTCGAACGACAACGCGAGTTGCATGACAGCTGGGAATGGCCTGGTATACATCGGTGGTAACTTCTCGTCGATCTCCGGCCAGACCCGGCACAAGCTTGCTGCAGTGGATGCGGTCACCGGCGTCGTTACACCATGGAACCCCGTTGCCTCGGGTTCTTCATCGTCGGTCCACGCGTTGGAACTCGGGACCAACAGCATGTATGTCTATGGCAACTTTACGCTCATAAACGCTTCACTTGATCGATCGGGCATCGCTGAGGTCGACCTCAACATTGGCACGGCGACCACGTGGGCACCAGTGCTTGATATCGGGAACGGCGGAGAAATGGCGATCGATGATTCGCTCGTTTACTTCACCGGCGATTTCTACACGGTCAATGGTGTGCCGCGCTACGGTTTCGCAGCCGTTCACAGGTCCACGGGCCAGCTCAGCAACCTCGACATGGCAACCGACAACCCGGTCCATCAGGTCGATATCGATCAAGGCATCCTGTTCATGGCCGGCGGTTACCACACCATTTTGGGGCAGCCTAGCCATGGGGAAAGCGCCTTTGATATCGCCCAGCAAAGCCTGATCAACTGGGACCCTATGGACGTACACTACGGATCAACGATCGAGGCCTGTGATGGGAAGCTCCTGCTATACCAAGCATCGACGGATGAATTCGTGCACGATGTTTATCGCCCCTTGTTCGCGGTGATCGACTTCGGTTCCTATGCCAACACGAGCGGTGATGGCCCCATTTTGCAGGATGGGTTCCATCTGTTCCCTAATCCATGTGGCACGGATGGCGTGCGGCTCAGGTATCGAGGGGGCACTGCTGGAAGTGTCTTGGGAACATTCATGCTCCTTGATATTCAAGGGCGTGAGGTGCTCAGCCAGGAGCTGCTCCCGGCCGGTCCTGGTGTTGAGGTGGCCGTGGACTTCGATGGGGCGGTCCTGCCCGGGACATACTTGGCCAGGTTGCACGTCAACGACCAGCGCTGGGTGGGCAAGGTCGTGGTCCAGTGACCCCGAACGTCCTGCTCAAGGGAGATAGACACAGCTAGCACCGGCCGTATTTGCACGGATCGGTCTTCCCGCTATATTTGCGACCCCTTAGAGAAAAGAGTACATGCTGATCATCCCGGTCAAGGAAGGCGAGAGCATCGACAAGGCGCTCAAGAAGTTCAAGAAGAAGTTCGAGCGCACCGGCACCATGCGGGCATTGCGCCGCCGCCAGAGCTACACGAAGCCTTCCGTGGAGCGCCGCAAGGAGATCATCCGGGCATCGTACAAGCTCCACACTTACAGCGTAGAGCAGTAGCTCAGAAGTTCCCACTTGGATAGGCGAAGGTTCCATCGGAACTTTCGCCTATCTTGTTCTCGGATGTTGACCGAGCGTTTTTTGGACCATCTGGCGTACGAGAAACGGTGCAGTCCGCATACTCAAGCCGCATATCGGAGGGACTTGGCCCAGTTCGGGGGCTACCTTCAGGAACTTAGGGGGGATCCGGCTTTGGGATCGGCGGACCAACGCTGCGTCAGAGGTTGGGTGATGGCTTTGCTGGACGGCGGGATCTCTGCACGGTCCGTGAACCGCAAACTCAGCGCGCTCCGGGCTTTTTACAAATTCGCCCGCACTGTTGGAGCGGTTACCGAGGACCCGACCGATCTGATCGATCCACCCAAGACCCCGGCCCGCCTACCGGAATTCATACCCGAGCGCGAGGTGGAGCGCATGTTCGCGTCCGTTGGTGAAGGCTCTACCGCCTTGGCCCCCCTTGAACGCCTGGTCCTGGAGCTGTTCTACGGCACAGGTATCCGCCTTGCGGAACTGGTGGGATTGGAGCGGAACGCAGTGGATCTGCACCGCCGTACGATCCGTGTGCTCGGCAAGCGCAATAAGGAGCGGATCATCCCCATTGGGGAGGGTTTGACCGATGCGATAGAACGATATCTTTCGGTTCGGCCCGTGACCAAGCCAATGGCTCATAAGCCAGAACCGCTCCTGCTGGGAAGTACAGGGCAACCCCTCGCTCGACGCAGCGTACAACGGCTTGTGGCACGCGCCTTGGGCCGTGTCACCACACGAACGAAAAGAAGCCCCCACGTGCTCCGGCACACTTTCGCCACCCACATGCTCGAACACGGGGCCGACCTCAATGCCGTGAAAGAACTCCTGGGCCATGCAGGCCTCGCCGCCACCCAAGTGTATACGCACAACACGGTGGAGAAGCTCCGCAAGGTGCATGCGCAAGCGCACCCGCGCGGTGGGGGACAACTACAAGAACCACAAAAGACATCGTGACCATGAACGTGAACGTGCATTCGATCCATTTCGACGCTGACAACAAACTCGTAGGTTTCATCCGGGAGCGCCTTCTCAAGCTCGACCAATTCCACGATCGCATCTTGAGCGGCGAGGTCTTCCTCCGACTGGAGCATGACAGCGATAACCGCGAGAACAAGGTGGTGGAATTGAAAATGATGGTGCCGGGTCGCGAGCTCTTCGCCAAACGCCAAAGCAAGACCTTCGAAGAGGCGACCGATCTGGCCGCTGAGGCCATCCGGAGGCAATTGGAGCGTGCCAAACCTCGGCTCAAGAAGGCTTCCTGAACCTTTCCGATCACCGCCGTCCCGCGACCGGGGCGGATCCTCGCAGGGCCGCATGAAAGTGCGGCCCTGCGAGCGTTTGGAGGGACCAGATACTTTCCTACATTTGCAGGCCCAATTCCAAGGCAAACCATCCTTGGAAGCGGGCAAAAGGCGTTCTTTCCCTTGCTGTACTTGCCAATGTAGCTCAGCTGGTAGAGCAGCTGATTTGTAATCAG
>JAGNSU010000224.1 GCA_017987895.1 Flavobacteriales bacterium
TGGACGAACTCGACCGCGTGCTGGCCCAGGGGCTGCCGGTGGGCATGCTCACCAGCGTGTTCTACCTGCCGTACCTGCCCAAGGCCTTCCGCTTCCACTTCAATGGGCACAACATCGTGGTGTTCGGAAAGGAAGGGGATGAGTACCTGGTGAGCGATCCCGTGATGGACGGCACCACGCGCATCCACCGCACCGCGTTGATACGCGCCCGCTTCGCCAAGGGCATGCCCAATATCAAGGGCAGCATGTACTACCCGACCAGCGTGCCCACTGACGCGGACATCCGCAAGGCGGCGATCCGCGGTCTGCGCCGCACGGCGCGTGATATGAGCAACACCCCGCTGCCGATGTTCGGTACGAAGGGCATCGGCTATCTCGCTGGCAAACTGCGGAAGTACGAACAGAAGCTGGGCGCACGCGGCGCACGCCTCGCCTTGGGCAACTTGATCCGCATGCAGGAGGAGATCGGTACCGGCGGTGCAGGCTTCCGCTTCATCTTCGCGGCCTTCTTGATGGAAACCGCCAACCTGCTGGAACGCCCCGACCTGCGGGACCATGCCCTCACCATGAACCGCATCGGCGACCTCTGGCGCGATTTCGCCTACGAGGCCGGCCGCCTGTGCAAGGGGCGCGCGGAGGCCCATATCACCTTTCCCTACCTGGCCGACAAGCTGGCCGCCATCGGGAAGGAGGAAACGGCCTTTTTCAAGGAACTGCACATGGCGAGCAAGACCCTATGAGCGTCCCCGTGATCCGTGTGCAAGGGCTGGTGAAGCAATACCGCAACGCGGATGGACCTGCCGTGAACGGCATGGACCTCAATGTGATGCCCGGTGAGTTCCTTGGGCTCCTGGGCCCCAATGGTGCGGGCAAGACCACCATCATCTCGATCATCACCGGTGTGCGCCAGGCCACTTCTGGCGCGGTCTCCATCCAAGGCATACCCATTACGCGCGACGCGCACGCCGTGCATCGTATCATCGGGTACGTGCCCCAGGACATCGCCCTGTACGAAGCGCTCACAGCGCGGGAGAACCTCACCTTCTTCGGCGAACTCGTGGGTCTATCCGGCCATCGGTTGCGTAAGCGGTCGGATGAGTTGCTGGAGAGGACCGGTCTGCTGGCCCGTGCCGGCGAACGCGTGAAGGATTGGAGCGGGGGGATGAAGCGCCGCCTGAACTTGATCGTCGCCCTTCTGCACGAACCCGCCATCCTCTTCCTGGACGAACCCACCGTGGGGATCGATGTGCAGAGCCGTGCCGCGATCTGGGAGCTGCTGCGCGAGATCAATGCGAAAGGCACCACCGTCGTGTACACATCGCACCACCTGGAAGAGGCCGAACGCCTTTGCAGCCGGGTGGTGATCATCGACAACGGGCGTGCGGTGGGCGAGGTGAGCGATCCGCAGGCCCACAAGGGCCATTTGGAAGAAACGTTCATGCGAATGACCGGGCGCGGCTTGCGCGATTGACCATGCTGCGCCGCATCATCGCCCATGTCCGCAAAGAACTGCTGCTGCTGGTGCGCGATCGCGCCGGCCTGGCACTGCTCTATGTGATGCCCATCGTGCTGGTGAGCATCATGGCCGTAGTGCAGGATGCTCCCTTCCGCGATTTCGCGGACAAACAAGTGAAGGTGCTCTTCCGTGATCTGGACGGCGGGTTGGTGGGCGCCAAGGTGCGCTCCGGCCTGGATATCTCCGGGAGCTTCACCATTACCGACGCCGGAGCATTGAGCGAGGAGGAGATCAAGGAAGAAGTGCGCAAGGGCCATCACCAAGTGGCTGTGATCGTGCCCGCCGGGGCCAGTAAGGTCCTCCAAGACCGCTCCGCGCATGCCATGGATGGGCTCTTCGGCCAGATCACCGGGGATAGCGTAGCTCCGATCGAACCGGACAGCGCCTTTGTGCGCATGATCGTGGATCCTACGGTGAAACATGCCTTCCGCGAGCTCTCTCGGGGTGCCTTGATCAGGATCCTTGCGGGGCTCAGTTCCGAACAGCTCTTGGTGGACATGCATGCGCGCATGGAAGCGATCACCGGCGACACCTTGGAACCGTTGCGGATGATGGCGCCCTTCATCGGAGTGGATCAGCGCTTGGCCGCCGGAGAGACCAGCGGTGTGCTGATCGCCTCGGACAGCACCCAGCACAACGTGCCGGCCTGGACCATCTTCGCCATGTTCTTCACCGTCGTAATGCTGGCGGGCAACATGGTGAAGGAACGTAACTCCGGCTGTATGGCCCGCCTTCTCACCATGCCCGGTGGCGTAGCCGAGCGCATCCTCGGGCGCGCGGTCGCCTACTTGTTCATTTGCATTACCCAGCTAGGTGTCCTGCTGGCCATGGGGCATTGGGTGCTGCCCGTCTGGGGATTGCCATCGTTGGTGCTGGGTCCGCCCAAGGACCTGGCCCTGTTGCTCCTTGCGGCCGTCTTCATCAGCGGTGCGGCCACCTCGTTCGGCGTGTTGGTCGGTTCGTTCGCACGCACCCAGCAGCAGTCGGCCATCCTGGGCTCCTCCGTGGTGGTGATCATGTCCGCCATAGGGGGTATTTGGGTGCCGTTGTACATCATGCCGCAAGGCATGCAGATCATCGGGCGTCTCTCGCCGCTCAATTGGAGCATGGAAGCTTTCAACGTGATCCTGCTCCGACAGGGTGATCTGGGCGAGTTGGTGCTCTACCTACTACCGCTCGCGGGCTTCTCGGTGCTGTGTTTGGCGATCACCGTCGTTGCCGAACGGATAGCTTCGTCCAACTGACCATGGCAGGCGAGGTGGTGATCACCGGCTTGGGTGTGATCTCCGCCCTCGGCCGCAACACACAGGAGAATTTCGATGCGCTGCTCGCGGAGCGTTCGGGCATCGGCCCCATCACCGTGCTGGATACACGCCATCGCGGTGCGATCCCCGTGGCCGAGGTTCCGTTCACCGATGAGGCGTTGGGTGCCCTCGCCGCACCGAAGAGCATGCGTAGTTGGACCCGCACCGCGTTGCTGGGCCTCACCGCCGTTCGGGAAGCGCTGCACCATGCCGGGCTCGATCCGGCCACCACCCGAACCGGCCTGGTCTCCGCCACCACCGCCGGTGGCATCGACAAGACCGAACCCATCTACGATCACTACTTCCTCCCGGTGATCCCACCGGATTCCGCCCAATATCTCGGCACCCACGATCCCGGCGATCACTGCGAGCGCATCGCGGCCGAGTTGGGCTTCCATGATCTGGTCACCACCATCAGCACGGCGTGCTCCTCCTCCGCGAACGCGTTGATCTTCGGGGCCCGGTCGATCCGCAACGGCTCGTTCGACGCTGTCGTGGTGGGTGGCGCCGATGCGCTGTGCAAGTTCACCGTGAACGGATTCAACAGTTTGATGATCTTGGACAAGGAGCCTTGCCGACCGTTCGATCGTGATCGGGCGGGGCTCAACTTGGGCGAAGCAGGAGCCTATCTGGTGCTGGAATCCGCTGAGTTCGCAGCACGGCGCG
>JAGNSU010000225.1 GCA_017987895.1 Flavobacteriales bacterium
CCGGATCGTTGAAAACCCCGATCCAACCGGCGGGCCGTGAACCTGCCCGAGGTGGCTACATTCGCTCCGACTTCAGGGAACCCTTGCCAGTGCTGAGAAAAATGCGTTTGTACGGACCCGCTACAAGGCCCCATGGAGGCGTTGCGTGCCCGTTGCGCCGTGGCGTCGTGGCGGTTCACTCGATACGATCATGAGCGAGACGAACTACAGTGAAGAGCATATCCGGTCCCTCGACTGGAAGGAGCATATCCGCCTGCGGCCGGGCATGTACATCGGCAAGCTGGGCGATGGCAGCAGCTACGACGATGGCATCTACATCCTGCTGAAGGAGGTACTGGACAACTGCATCGACGAGTACGTGATGGGCCACGGCAAGAAGGTGGAGATCCGCATCGAAGGCGCCCGTGTGGAAGTGCGCGACTACGGCCGGGGCGTGCCGCTGGGCAAAGTGATCGATGTGGTGAGCAAGATCAACACCGGCGCCAAATACGACAGCAAGGCCTTCAAAAAGAGCGTGGGCCTGAACGGCGTGGGTACCAAGGCGGTGAACGCGCTGAGCAGCTACTTCAAGATCGAGAGCGTGCGCGAAGGGCAGCTGAAGCGCGCCGAGTTCGATCGCGGCGTGCTGCGCAAGGACCTGAAGCTGGAGAAGAGCGACGAGCCCAATGGCACCCGCGTGATCTTCGAACCGGACGAGCAGATGTTCCGCAGCTTCCAGTACCGCGACCAGCACATCGAGCGGCTGTTGTGGAACTACTGCTACCTGAACACCGGCCTCACCATCCACTACAACGGCCAGAAGTTCCAGAGCAAGAACGGCCTGCTGGACCTGCTCACCACCAAAATGGACGGCGAGCCGCTGTACCCGATCATCCATCTGGTGGGCGACGACATCGAAGTGGCCATGACCCACGCCAACCACTACGGCGAGGAGTACTACAGCTTCGTGAACGGCCAGCACACCACGCAGGGCGGCACGCACCAGGGTGCCTTCCGCGAGGCGGTGGCGAAGGTGATCAAGGACTACTTCAAGAAGGACTGGGAGGCGGGCGACGTGCGCACAGGTATCGTGGCGGCGGTGGCCGTGAAGGTGATAGAACCGGTCTTCGAAAGCCAAACGAAGACGAAGTTGGGATCATTGGAGGTCGAGCCAGGGGGCCAGAGCATGCGCTCCTTCGTGGGCGACTTCCTCGCTACGAAACTGGACAACTTCCTCCACAAGAACCCGGAGACCACCAACGCGCTGCAGAGCAAGATCCTGGAGAGCGAGCGCGAGCGGAAGGAACTGAGCGGCATCCGCAAACTCGCGCGGGAGCGGGCGAAGAAGGCGAGCCTGCACAACAAAAAACTGCGCGACTGCCGTATCCACCTCAGCGATCCGAAGAACGATCCTCGCAAGATGGAGAGCACCCTCTTCATCACCGAGGGCGACAGCGCCAGCGGCAGCATCACCAAAAGCCGCGACGTGAACCTGCAGGCGGTCTTCAGCCTGAAGGGCAAACCACTGAACAGCCATGGGCTCACCAAGAAGGTGGTGTACGAGAACGAGGAGTTCAACCTGATCCAGGCGGCGCTCGACATCGAGGACGGTATGGACGGCCTGCGCTACAACCGCATCGTGATCGCCACCGATGCCGACGTGGACGGCATGCACATACGGCTGTTGTTGATGACCTTCTTCCTGCAGTTCTTCCCCGATCTGGTGAAGAACGATCACCTCTACATCCTGCAAACGCCGCTTTTCCGCGTACGGAACAAGAAGGAGACGTTCTATTGCTACAGCGAAGAGGAGCGTCAACGCGCGGTGCACAAGCTGGGGAAGAGCGCGGAGATCACACGCTTCAAGGGCCTGGGCGAGATCAGCCCCGATGAGTTCAAGCACTTCATCGGGCAGGACATCCGCCTTGAACCGGTGATGATCACCAAGGACGTGCCGGTACACGACCTGCTGGATTTCTACATGGGCAAGAACACGCCCGATCGCCAGGACTTCATCATCACGAACCTGAAGGTGGAGAAGGACCTGGTGCACGAAAAGCCCGAGCCCTTGGTGAAGAGCATCGCGCGCAAATTGGCGGAGAACGAAGTGGAGGCGGAGGTATGAGCACGCGGATGAACGTTATCGGCATCAGCATGTGGGCATGTGCCTGTGTGCTCCTGTGCCCGTCTGCCAGCGCCCAGGCCACCGGCAAACTGCGGCTCATGGTTGATCCCGGCCACGACTTCGCTTTCGTGCTCGACGGCAAGCACCGGATGCAGTCGCGCGAGTTGGACCTGCTGGAGGGGAACCACCGCCTGCAGATCTGGGCGCCTACGCGCACCATTGTCGACACCACGGTCTACGTGCGGGGAGGGAGCACGCGCGAACTGCTGATCCGGTTACCCTTCTCTCCCGAGTACAGGGCGCATGAAGAGGAACTGCGCAAGTTCCGGGGGCGCCTCGTGCTGCAAAAGGCGCTGCCTACGATCGTAACCGTAGGCGCCGGGGCTTGGACGCTCGCCGCCTATTTGAAATACGCCAAGGCCGGAAAGCAGTTGGATACGGATGAAGAACTCTACCGAACGAGCGCCGATCCGGCGGAGATCGCCGAACTGAAGTACCAGAGCATTCCCGAACATCAGGACGACTTCAAGAAGGCGAACACTATGCTCATCATCTCCGGAAGTGTCTTCGCGCTGGCCGCAGCGGGCACCATCTGGTCTTACCTACGCGCGGGCAATGCACCCGCACCCACCTTCGACGACAAAGAGCGCGTGCGCTTCGATGGCCTGGTGTGGGTGCCATCCGCGGATGGGCACGGCACCTGGTTGGCGGGCATAACACTTCCGATCCGATGAGGACCACCTGGCTCGTGCTACTTCTTGGCGTGCTGTGCCTGCCTTCCTGCTACAAGGACGACATCGACGTCGCCGCGTTGAACAATAACCCCTTCGATGCGGACTATAGTGGTGCGGCCATCTTTACCTTCGAGGAAGTGGTGAACGAACCTCAACCCGTCCCCCCGGGGGGCACGGCGCAGTATGTCGTATTCCGCGTGAACAGTTCGCTTTTCCTCGAAAGCACCAGCTACCAGGTGAAGGTGCGGGACCTTGTCACCGGCGACGAGGACCTCGTCGGACAGGTCCCAGTAGGTAGCGACGTCCTACGGTACCAGCGCGACACGGTGCAATTCGGAACAGGCGAGGTCTGCCTGGAACTCCGCCTTTCCAATAACTTGAGCTATGGCCGCTCGGAAACGATCTGCGGCCCCCTGTGATGAGCGACGTACACGAAGAGATGAACGGGACCAACGGGCACGAAGAGCCCGGCACCAACGGCCATACCGACAAGCAGAGCGGGGTGCCCGCCACCGGCGGTGCGTTCTCGGTGAGCGGCATGTACCGCAACTGGTTCCTGGACTATGCCAGCTACGTGATCCTGGAGCGCGCCGTGCCCGCGCTCTACGATGGATTGAAGCCGGTGCAGCGCAGGATCCTGCACGCCA
>JAGNSU010000001.1:0-141944 GCA_017987895.1 Flavobacteriales bacterium
GCCGCAACGACCGCTGCGGTCCGCTGCTCGACAGCATGACAGCCGTGCTCGGAACAGTGCGCTCCGCGCAGCGCTTGGAGGATTGCCCATTGTGCATGATGGAACTGGCCTGGCACGAACTGCACAACGGAAGGCCGGAGAAGGCTCAAGCCTGGGCCGAGGCCATTACGAAGGCCGGGGCCTATGAACGATGGAAATTCGCGCAGCAATGCTACCACCAAGTGATGGACTCGATCGCCATCGCGCTGGGAGACTACCGCAGTGCGTATGATCACCGCGCTGAGTACATCGTGATCCGCGACAGCATGAACCTGACCTCGGCGGCCGCGAACCTGCAGCGCATCGAGAACAACTATGAGGAGGAGGCGGCGAACGCACTGCGCCGCTTGGAGGACGAAGCCGCTGCGAACCTCCTGCAGAAGGAGCGTACCCGCCGCAACATCCTCTTCGGTGCCGGACTGGTCGCGGTGGTCTTCGGTGCCATCAGCTACCGCCAACGGAGACGTACCCAACGAGCGCTTCGCCGCAGCGATGAACTGCTGCTGAACATCCTGCCCGAAGAGGTCGCTGAAGAGTTGAAGTCCAAGGGCCACGCTGACGCGAAGCACTTTGACAACGTCACCATCCTCTTCACGGACTTCAAGGGCTTTACTTCCGTTGCAGAGCAACTCTCACCAACCGAACTGGTGGAGGAACTGAACACCTGCTTCAAGGCCTTCGATGGCATCATCACCGCACGCGGCATCGAGAAGATCAAGACCATCGGCGATGCATACATGTGCGCTGGTGGATTGCCGGTTCCATCGTCATCAACGCCAGCCGGTGTCGTTCAAGCAGCACTGGAGATGCAAGCGTTCATGATCGCACGGAAGCAGGAACGCGATGCGCAGGGCAAACCCGCTTTCGAGATGCGCGTGGGCATCCATACGGGTCCTGTGGTGGCCGGCATCGTGGGCGTGAAGAAGTTCGCTTACGATATCTGGGGCGATCCGGTGAACATCGCCTCGCGCATGGAAAGCAGCGGTGAAGTGGGGCAGGTGAACATCAGCGAGAGCACTTATGCGCTGGTGAAGCATGTGGTTGTCAGTTCTCAGTTGTCAGGCACAGGCGGACAACTGACAACTGACAACCGACAACTCTTCGTATTCACCCCCCGCGGCAAAGTGCAGGCGAAGGGCAAGGGGGAGATGGAGATGTATTTTGTTCAGCTGAGCGCCAACAAAAGCGCATGACACCGAACATCAGCAACCCATGAGAAGGCGAGTCACCGGCATTCTTTGCGGAGCACTGATGTTCTGCAACGGTGCGCAAGCGCAGAACAAGGCGTTGATCGACTCCTTGCGTGGTGTGTTGGCCGGCCCACTACCGGACACGACGCGGATCGTGGTGTTGTACGACCTGAGCTGGGAGCTCGCTGATGCTGGGGCCTACGCGGAAGCCAAGGTCCACGCCGATAGCATGATGGCACTCGCCACGCGCACCGGCTCCGAGAGCGCCAAGGCGAACGCCTTCAACATCCTCGGGGAGATCGCACTACGCTTGGGCGACTATCCCGAGGCCGAGCAGCTCTTCACCGAATGCCTGCGGCTGAACCGGAAGAGCGGTCACGAGCGCAACGTGGCCGGCGTACTGAACAACATGGCCAACGTGAAGCGGAAGGAAGGGGATCTGGCCGGGGCCCTCACCGACTACCTGGCCGCAGTGGACATCAACAAACGCTCGGGCAACGAGGACTGGCTGGGAGCCAACTACGACAACATCGGGACCATCTACCTTCAACTGGGCGATCACCCTGAAGCGTTGAGCTACATGCTGAAAGCCCTTGCCCTTCGCGAACGGATCGGGGACAAGCCGGGCATCGCCGTCTCGTACAGCAACCTGGGGCTGTTCTACCAGCAACAGTCGGACCTGAAAGAGGCCTTGCGCTACACCCAGGCCGCGTTGAAGACGCGCGAGGAAATGGATGACCCGAACGGTACGGCGATCTCGCACGTGAACATCGCCAACATCCTGAACGATTCCGGGCAGCATGCGGCCGCATTGAAGGAAGCCGAGGAGGCCATGCGGATCGCCGGGGAGATCGGCGCCCAATACACCTTGGTCGCCGCTCATGCCTACGCCGGACAAGCCTACGAAGGTCTGGCACGGTATGACGAGGCGCTGCGCGCGTATGAGGCGGGGCGCACGCTGGCGGAGGAGATCGACGACCGGAGCGACCAGGCTGAGTTATCGCTCATGGCCGTGGCCTTGCTCACCAAGACCAAGCGCTACGGCGAGGCGCGTCGCCACTTGGATACCGCGATCCCCATCGCGCGCACCGTGGGGAGCCGGGAAATGCTGGCGAACGCTTACCGCGAGCTGGAACGTCTGGATAGCATCAACGGCGATTGGAAGGGCGCCTACCTGAACCACCATATGTACGTGCAGTTCCGCGACAGCATCTACAACGCATCGAATACCGAGGAGAACACGCGCCTGCGGATGCAGTATGATTTCGACAAGGCCGAAGCCGCCGCGAAGGCCGAGCAGGAGAAGAAGGACGCCGTGGCCGCGGAGCAGTTGCGCCGCAAGAACCTTCAGCGCAACGCCTTCATCGGTGGTTTCGGGCTCATGCTCTTGCTGGCCGGTGTCTTCTTCACCCAACGTAACCGGATCAACAAAGCCCGCAAGCGCAGCGATGAATTGCTGTTGAACATCCTTCCGGAGGAAGTCGCGGAGGAATTGAAGGACACCGGTGCCGCCCAAGCCCGTCACTTCGATACCGCCACTGTCCTCTTCACCGATTTCAAGGGCTTCACGTTGTTGAGCGAGACGGTCAGCCCCGCCGAACTCGTGCAGGAGTTGAACGCCTGCTTCAAGGAGTTCGACTCCATCATGACCAAGTACCGCATCGAGAAGATCAAGACCATCGGGGATGCCTACATGGCGGCCGGTGGGCTACCCGATCCGCAGCACGGCTCCCCTGCCGATGTGGTGCGCGCTGCCTTGGAGATGCAGGACTTCGTGAAGCACCACAAAGCCGAACGCGAAGCACAAAGCAATCCCTTCTTCGAGATGCGTGTGGGCATCCACACCGGTCCGGTGGTAGCAGGCATCGTGGGCGTGAAGAAGTTCAGCTACGATATCTGGGGCGATACGGTGAACACAGCCAGCCGAATGGAGAGCAGTGGTGAAGTAGGACAGGTGAACATCAGCGAGGCGACGTATGAATTGGTGAAGAACGAGGCCGGCCTCACCTTCACGCCGCGCGGCAAAGTGCAGGCGAAGGGGAAGGGGGAAATGGAGATGTATTTCGTTCGATCCCACTGAAGCGATGGAACTCACAGCTTCACCCAACATGCTATCCGGCTCATCCTTCCTGCTACCCCGATGGGGTTCCCTTACCATGAGGACCTTGCGCGTCCTGATCACCCTCGCAGTTCTGGCCATGGGCCTCGACGTACGCGCGCAAGCCGACCAGGACTCATTGCGCGCGATCTGGGAGGATACCTCTCGCCCGGATTCGGTTCGGGCTTGGGCCCGTTTCGACATGATCGGGCATGTCGTCTATTCAGCGCCGCCTGATAGCGCGCTCGGCCTGGCCCGGGAGCTGGTGGCGTTCACGCGGCTGCACAAGTTGACGATCGCGGAAGCCAATGCGCTGAACTTGTGCGGGATCTTCCACAACAACATGGGGCAACCGGACAGCGCGGAAGTATGCTACCTGCAGAGCCTCCGCGCTTTCACGGAGCGCGGCCACAAACGAGGCATGGGCATGATGCTCAACAACCTCGGCATTATCGCCAGCGATAAAGGAGATCATTCGCTCGCGATAGAACACTACACGAACTGCCTACGCATCGGCGAGGAACTCGGTGACAGCTCCTTGATGGCGCGTGTGTTGGGCAATACCGGCATCATCTACGATGCGCAAGGCGATTACGACAAGGCGATGGAGTATTACGATCGCCGCATCGTGCTGGCCGACGCCATCGGCGACAAGCAATGCGCCGAGGAAGCATGGATATGCAAGGCCCTAGGGTACAAGGCCCGCCACGACCTTCCCAAGGCCATGGACTGCTACGCCACCGCGCTGCGCCTGGCAAAGGAGATAAACGACGTGACCGGCGTGTACAACACGCTGGCGAACCTGGGCGAGGTGGCCGTGGATGCAGGAGATCATGCGCGCGGTCTGGCGCTGTTCGACAGCAGTTTGGCAATGGCCCAAGCTCACGGCGACCGCTTGCTGGTGGCCTGGGTGAATACGGCCATTGCGCGAAGCCACCTTCTGCAGGGCCACCTTCCCATGGCCCGTGTCCACGGCCTGCGTTCCCTCGAAATGGCCCGCGAGGTGGGGAACGTGGAGGTATTGCGCGACGCGGCCGAGATCAACTACAAAGTGAATAAAGCGCTCGGCGATGGAAAAGGCGCGCTGGCCATGCACGAAGTCTACATCTCCCTCCGTGATAGCCTGGTGAACGACGAGAACAAGCAGGCGATCATGCAGCAGAAGTTCCAGTACGACTACGACAAGAAGGCAGCACTACTGCGGGCTGAACAGGAAAAGAAGGATGCGGTGGCCGCGGAGGAACTGCGTCGCAGGAACCTGCAGCGCAACGCCTTCATCGGCGGCTTCGGATTGATGGTGTTGCTGGCGGGCACTTTTTTCACGCAGCGCAACCGGATCGGCAAGGAGAAGAAGCGCAGCGAGGAACTGCTGCTCAACATCCTGCCGGCGGAGGTCGCCGAGGAACTGAAAGCGAAGGGTGAAGCCGAAGCCCGACACATCGATCAGGTCACGGTGCTCTTCACCGATTTCAAGGGCTTTACCGCGATGAGCGAGCAACTGAGCCCGAAGGAACTGGTCCGTGATATCCACGAGTGCTTCAGCGCATTCGATCACATCATGGCGAAGCACGGCATCGAAAAGATCAAGACCATCGGCGATGCCTACATGGCCGCAGGTGGATTGCCAACACCCAACACCACGCATGCGCTGGATGTGGTGAAGGCCGCGCTTGAGATCCGCGACTTCATCGCTGAAGGCAAGGCGCGGAAGCTGGCCGCAGGGCTGCCCTATTTCGAGATCCGCATCGGCATCCACACCGGCCCCGTCGTCGCCGGCATCGTGGGCGTGAAGAAGTTCGCCTACGACATCTGGGGCGATACGGTGAACACGGCAAGCCGCATGGAGAGCAGTGGTGAGGTGGGAGAGGTGAACATCAGCGAGGCGACCTACGCACTGGTGAAGGATGAGCCGGGTCTCACCTTCACGTCGCGTGGCAAAGTGCAGGCGAAGGGCAAGGGGGGAATGGAGATGTACTTCGTGGCGAGCGATAGAGCCTGAGCCAGGCATCCCGATCCGGCGCTCCGCCCTGTCAGCGGGATCAGTATCATTGGCTATCATTGGAAGGCATGTCCTCCGGTCCGACATCGTCCGTGCTTCGGGAGACCCCCCTCCTTGGCTCGCTCATCCTGCCGATGCTGCTTTGCGCACAAGTGTCTGAACCGGCATTCCCGGAACGAACGCCCATCGACACCCTCGACCTGCCCTTTACCGCGCTCACCATCAACGACGGCCTTTCGCAGGGCATGGTGCACACCATTCTCCAGGATGATCATGGCTTCCTGTGGTTCGGAACGAAGGACGGGTTGAACCGCTACGACGGCTACACCTTCACCGTGTTCCGCCACGACCCGCAGGACAGCACCACGATCCGCGAGAGCACTATCACCGATCTGTACAAGGATGATCACGGGCGCATCTGGGTGGGCACCAACAACGGTGTTGACCTCTTCGACCGGGCATCAGAACGGTTCTTCCACGTGCCTATCGAGCACCCCAACGGCGATTGGGGCAGCATCATCAACATGACCGTTGATCGCCACGGCGATCTATGGGTTTCCAGCACCGATGCCCTGGTGAAGGTCACCTTCGAAGCACCTGTTGAGGAGGGCAGACCATTGCCGAAGAGCGCGACCAAGTGGTACGGGGAGCGCTATTGCACAGTGGCTCGCACCCGTGATGGTCGCTTGTGGGGATCGATGGCCGGGATCGCCTACCGCATCACACCACAGCACGATGGCCGCGATGTGATTGACACCTTGGACCGCTTCGATCGTCGCGATGCCCATCGGGAGCTGCACTCTCTCGCTGTGGTGGAGGATACCCTTCATGGCAAGTTGTACGGCGTTTATTTGAACGGCGTAGTGGAACTGGACATCGCGACCGGGAAGCGCACGGATCTCTACCTCACCCGCGACAACCTCACCTGGCTCCAGACCGATCGGCCGGTCCTGGACCCCGGAGGCAAGTTCTGGTTGTCCACATTCAGGGGACTGTTCCAGTTCGACCTGCGGGCAAAGAGGATGGCACTGGTGCGCACCGCCGATCCTGACATGCGCAACATGAGCGGGACCGTGAAGCGCTCCATGATCGACCGCAATGGCACATTGTGGGTGGGCACCTCCGGTTATGGCCTGCTGAAGTACGATCCACGCATCGAGCGCTTCAACAACCAGCACGACGGCAGCATCCGTGCATTGCGGCCAGGTGCCAATGGCTCGCTCGTCGTCACCCGGTACGAGAACTTCCTCAACGTCTACGATCCGCGAACGCGGAAGTACACCACCCTGCTGCGCGATGCCAAGGAAGTGCGGCCCGACTTGAAGATCCCCTTCACCTCCAGCGATTACGGCTTGCAGGACGAGGATGGCGTCTATTGGATGAGCATGACCTATGGCAACCTCATCCGCTACGACGAACGGAGCGGTCAACTCGACCTCATTACTCCGAAGCTGCCCACTGCGAGCATGGATGGAGGCGGCATGTTCCCGTTGCTGCTGGGCAAGGGCGATGCATTGTGGGTGGGCGGGGATACGGGGCTTTGGCGGCTCGACCGTCGGACAATGGAAACCGTGCTTTTCCGCTGGCCCATCCCGAGCACGAGCAACCCATACATGTTCGTGGCCGCGCTGCACGAAGGACCGGACGGCATCGTATGGGCAGGCACCATGACCGGTCTGCTACGCCTCGACCCGAAGGATGGATCCTGGAAGCACTTCAAGCACGAGCCCAATGATCCACGTTCGATCGCCGTTGACATCGTCTTCTCCATCGCCGCCGATCCGCAGGACCCCACCGGTGCGCTCTGGCTCGGCACCAACGGCGGGGGGCTCAACCGGTTCGATGTACGCACGGGGGGGGTCACGCGCTATACGACCAGCGATGGGTTGCCGAACGATGTCGTCTACGGCGTACTGAGCGATGATGCAGGCCGCTTGTGGATGAGCACCAACAAGGGGATCGGTCGTTTCGACCCGGGGACAAAGAGCTTCCGCAACTTCAGTGTGGGCGACGGTCTGCAGAGCGATGAATTCAACCGCCACGCGTATTGCAAGGACGCGAACGGCACACTCTACTTCGGTGGAGTCGGTGGCTTCAACTGGTTCGACCCGAACGACCTGGAAGAGGACAGCACAGCGGTGACGGTGCGCATCACGGACATCCGGTTGATGAACAAGCCGATCGTTTTCGGCGACGAAGGATCACCGCTCTCCAAGCCGGTGTACTTGAGCGACGGGATGGAGATCCCGTACAGCGCGAACATGATCACCTTCACGTTCGCGGCCATGGAGTTCAGCGCACCGGAGCTTCACCGCTACCGTTACAAACTCGAAGGCTTCGACCCCGACTGGATCGACGCAGGAAGCGACAACAGCGCGATATACACCAACCTCGATCCCGGCCACTACACCTTCCGCGTGCGTGGCATGAACCGCGATGGTGTGTGGGATGCGCACGGCACATCATTTACCCTGACCGTGCTGCCGCCGTGGTATCGCACTTGGTGGTTCTATGCGCTCTGTGGGATCGTGGTCATCGGCGGAACGCTGCTCTACATCCGCAGCTTACGAAGGCAGCGGGTGTACTTGGAGAAGATGGTGAAGGACCGCACGCACGAACTCAGCCGCGAGAAGGATCGCAGCGAGGAACTGCTGAAGAACATCCTGCCCGCGAACGTCGCCGCCGAGCTCAAGCACAAGGGTGCTGCGGAGGCGAAGCACTTCAACAACGTCACCGTGCTCTTCAGCGATTTCAAGGAGTTCACGCGCGTGAGCGAACAGCTTACACCGACGGAACTCGTCGAAGAACTGAACGTCTGCTTCAACGCCTTCGATCGCATCATGGAGAAATACGGCGTGGAAAAGATCAAGACCATCGGCGACGCGTACATGGCGGCGGGCGGCGTGCCCGATCCCAGCGGGGGCATGCCACTGGCCGTGGTGCTCGCGGGACTTGAGATGCAGCAGATCATGCATGAGCGACAGATCGAGCGGCGGGCGCAAGGCCAGCCCACGTTCGAGATGCGCGTGGGCATACATACAGGACCGGTGGTGGCCGGGATCGTGGGCCGTCGCAAATTCCAGTATGACATCTGGGGCGATACGGTGAACATCGCCAGCCGCATGGAAACCACCGGCGAGCCGGGCGAGGTGAACATCAGCAATGCCACCTATGCGCTAGTGAAGGACGAGCCGGACCTATTGTTCACGCCGCGCGGAAAGGTGACCGCCAAGGGCAAGGGCGAGATGGAGATGTATTATGTGCGCGCCCGATCGATCCAGGACATCGTGGATGCCGAGCCCATCAAGCCCGAACCCGCCGCGTCCATCGCCGAGGTGACGCTGCCGATGGACGAGCTCCCCATGAACGTGCAACAGAAGTCCACGTTGTGCGATCTGAAGATCCTGATCGCCGAAGACAACGAGTTCAACGCGCTAGTGGCACAAGGCCAGTTGGAGAATTGGGTGCCCGGCGTGCGCATCGTCCACGCCGTGAACGGAATGAAGGCCGTGGACGCCATGAGAGCGGGCCACTTCGATGTGGTGTTGATGGACATCCAGATGCCCGAGATGAACGGCTACGATGCCACGCGGGCGATCCGTGCGCTGGGTGGTGTGAAGGCGCGCATCCCCATCATCGCCATGAGCGCGAACGTGATGAAAGCCGAGATCGATCGCTGCAAGGAGGCCGGTATGAACGCGTTCGTACCCAAGCCCTACAAGCGCGAGGAGCTGCTGACGGCGATCGCCCAAGTGCTCGAAAAGAGCGAGATCACGTGATGCGTTCTTCGAGGCTATTCATCTGGTGGTGCGTCCTGGCTCTTGTGGCTTGCACGCCTAAGCCGCCGCCCGCTACCTCGCGTGTGCGGGCGGTCATCGAGGCAAAGGGACGTGTTACACGGATCGAAGCGGCCAATGCACCGGAAGTGGTGGCGCTCCCACCCGAACGCATCGTGAAGGCCGGGTCTTTCCTGCCGGTGGGTGAAGGTGCTGCGATGCTCCCTCATATGCGCACCTACACCACGGACGAAGGGCTGCCGATGGACGACATCATGTGCGCATACCTCGCTGCGGATGGCACGCTCTGGTTCGGCACCAACGGCGGAGGTGTCACGCGGTACGACGGGTATTCGTTCACCGACATCACCATGGCGCATGGTCTGCCGGACAATACGATCCTTTCAATCGGTGGTGATAGCAAGGGCAATGTCTGGATCGGGACCAGCACAGGTGGGTTGTGCCGGTACGATGGCCGTCGCTTCACCACGTATACCATTGGCGAGAGCACCGGCTTGTCCAAGGGCATCACGTGCATGCGCGAGGACAAGGACGGCACCCTTTGGTTCGGATCGCGCGGGCATGGCGTTTTCCGATACACCGAGGACCGCTTCACCATCCTGCCAGTGCTCGATAGCGCAGGCAAGGACATTGTGCGCGAGATGGTGATCGCCGCCGATGGTGCGCTGTGGGTGGCGACCTTCCATGGGCTCGCCAGGTACGCGGGTCAGAAGTTCGAGCGCATCGTCGCGCCCAACGGTGATCGCTTCGGCGATGTGCAGTCGATGGTGGCCGATAAGAAAGGGGCGATCTGGATGGGACGCTTAGGTGGGGTCACACGCTACGTGCACGATGGAGGGCAACGCTCGCTCGAACATTTTCCTCTTCTGACTGGTGGAGCCGTGGCCGTCGATCAGCTGATCGATGCCCACGATGGTGGTTTCTGGATCGCGAGCTCCACGCACGGTGCGCTGAAGTTCACGCCAAAGGATGGGGCGCAACCGGAGGTGAAGCGGTTCACCACGGCGCAGGGCCTGGGCTCCAATGAGGTGATGTGCCTGGTGCAGGACCGCTCCGGTGATTTGTGGTTCGGCACGCGGGGCGCTGGGCTCACGCACTTCAGAGGTGAGGCGTTCTCCTACTTCCGCGGTTTCAAACCGATCAGCATGGCCGAGGATCCGCAGGGCACCTTGTGGTTGGGAACGGATCGTGGGCTCGCGCGCTATGAGGGTCACGGCTTCAGCGAGCAGATCGATGGCTTCCCTGACCACGGCTGGAACTATTCGGTGAGCATCGATCCGACGGGCCGTGTCGGCTTCGGGAGGAACATGGTCTCGTCCTGGGAGCGGGGCATCAGCTGGTTCGATGGATCGAACTACCATGTCACGAGCGTGCCGACCGATCGCGGATGGCCCGACATCTTCTGGACCTTCCACGACCGCCGCGGTGGCCTGTGGGCCGGCGGCCGCCGCGGTGCGGAACGCTACGCCAATGGGCAGCGCACCACCTACACGACGCAGCAGGGTCTTGGCAGCAACCTCGTGCTCTTCCTCGGCGAGGACCATGCTGGCTCGACCTGGGTCGGCACGGATGGTGGCGGCTTTTCGCGCATCGACAGCGCGAGCGTCACGACGTGGACCACGGAGCAAGGACTGCCCAATGGCGTGGTATGGACCGTGGTGGAGGAAGCGCATGGAACAAAATGGATCACCACTCTCGCAGGTATCTGCCGCTTCGACGGCACGAGCTTCCTACGCTACACCACGCAGGATGGTCTGCCCGACGACAACATCAACCAGGCGCTCCTGTCCCGTGATGGCAACTCGCTGTTCGTAGGCACGCTGAACGGGCTCGCCATCATCACAGGCTGGACGAACACTTCCGGCGCATCAGTGCCGTTCAGCGCGCTGGATGGCCTGCTCAACGATTCTGTTGCGCGCTACACCCCGGTGATAGAGGTGTTCAATGCGTCCACAGGTTTCCCGGTGAAGGATGTGCAAACCGCCGAGCATTCGCTCTTCGAAGACAGCAAGGGGATCCTCTGGATCGCCACTGGAAGCGATAAGACCGGCCTCGTGCGCTTCGATCGCACTGCTCTGGGCAAGGACCCAAAGCCGATCGTTGTGCGGATCACCCGTGTTGCGTTGAACAACGATCCCACCTGCTGGTACGACCTCGGCGAACCTGATGCGGACAGCCTTACGCGTGTGCAACAAGAGGCGATGACGCTCGGGCGCACCCTCACCGAGGAAGAGCGGAAGCAAGTGTGGAGGGAATTGAGCGGAGTAAGCTTCACCGGCATCGCGCCGCATTTCCCCGTGCCAGAGGGGCTGGTGCTCGACTACGCGAACAACCGCATCGGCTTCGACTTCGTCGGCGTGGAGACCTCGCGTCCGGAGATGGTGGAATACCAATACATGCTCGAAGGCTACGATGCGCATTGGAGCATACCCACGCGCGTGAACAGCGCCACCTATGGTAACATCCACGAAGGCGACTACACCTTCAAAGTGAAGGCGAAGAACCCCAGCGGCGTATGGAGCGGGCCACTGGAATACCGCTTCACCGTGCTGCCGCCGTGGCAGCGCACCTGGTGGGCCTATGTGCTGTATGCGCTAGTGGTCGGCGGCGGTGTGTTCCTCTACATCCGCCTGCGCGTGGCCAGCTTGAAGCGGCAGAAAGAAAGGCTGGAGATCACCGTGGCCGAGCGCACCGAAGAGCTGCGCCGCAAGAAGGAGGAAGCCGATGAGCAACGCGGCCGTGCCGAGCTGAGCGAGAAAGCCAAGGAGCAGTTCCTCGCCAACATGAGCCACGAGATCCGCACGCCGATGAACGCGATCATGGGCATGAGCGATATCCTGAAGGACCGGCCGCATCCGCCCGAGCAAGACAAGTTCCTCAACGCCATCGCCCAAAGCAGCGAGAACCTGCTGGTGATCATCAACGACATCCTCGATCTCACCAAGATCGATTCCGGGCGCATCGACTTCGAAGAAGTGCCCTTCGAGCCGAGGCAGGTGCTCGCCAACGTGAAGGAGATCCTCCAGTTCAAGGCGCAGGAGAAGGGCCTCGCCGTTACGGTGGAAGTGGCGCCGGACGTCCCGCGCACACTGATCGGCGACCCAACCCGACTCAACCAGATCGTGATGAACCTGGGAGGGAATGCGGTGAAATTCACCCATGAGGGCGGCATCACCATCCGGTGCACCTGTACCGTCGACCTAATGGGTCGACCCAATGTGATCGCCTTGATCATCGACGTGATCGACACCGGCATCGGTATCCCCGAAGACCGGCTGGAGAAGATCTTCGAGGAGTTCACCCAAGCGTACAGCGACACCACCCGCAAATACGGCGGCACCGGCCTCGGCCTCACCATCAGCAGGCGACTCGCCACCATGCAGGGCGGCAGCATCACCGTGACGAGCGAACGCGACAAGGGGAGCACGTTCACGGTAAGCGTGCCCTACCGGATCGGGGAAGGGGCATCAGCCTAGCATCTCCTTCACCAGCCGATCGATCTCGTCGAACTGGTCCTTGCCCTTGATCACATACTGTTCAGCTCCCTTCTGCACCGTCTGGAGCGCAATGCCGTATTGCGTCTGGCTGCTGAGCATGATCACATGCACCTGCCGGTCGAGTTTTTTTATCTTCTCCAGGATCCGCATGCCGTCGGCGGCATCCTTCACCACGGAGTTCAAGTAGTAGTCCAGGATCACCAGGTCCGGATGGTGGTGAAGTTGCGCCAGACATTCTTCGCCGGTGTGGAAGACCGATACTTGATGGGGCGTCGTAGATCGAAGATGGTCGGCCAGCATGGTCGCAAGCATCGCGTCGTCGTCCACAATGAAGATCTTCTTGTCGGCCATGGTGCTGATGTGCGCCCAAGGTAGCAGGACAGGCCGAACGCGCTACTTTCCGCCCATGGGAACCGGCCACATCGATCTGGAGTACCTCGAACGCTTCTGCAAGGGCGACCGCGACCGCATGGCGAAATACATCGGCATGTACGTCCAGGGCGCGCCGGATCTTTTCGCAAGGCTGCAGGCTCTTCAAGCCGCAGGAGATGCCGATGGCCTGGCCGTGGCGGCGCACAGTCTGCGCCCACAGGTGAACTATATGGGAGCGCAGCGCCTCTTCGATCTCCTTACTTCCATCGAACAACAAGCGCGCACCGATGGTGCCGGCGCTTGCGCGGATCAGGTGAAGGAGGCGCTGGCACTGAACGAAAAGGTGATGGCCGAGCTGCGCGCACAGCCCGGCCATTCTTGAGGACGATCGTCAGTTGTTCGTCAAGGCCGGTTCGGAATTGTTCTCCGGCACACGGATCAGTTCGAGCGCCAGTTGCTCCTGCCCTGCGTTATCCGCAGGCGCCGATCCGTTCACCCGGCTCACCATACGCACGATGGTGATGGGCACCCCGTTGCGGAGGTGGACGTACTGGTCCATCAGCACGGCCGTGCCACCGATCAGGCCGCTGTACACGCCGTGCAACACATGCTCGTTGATGATCTCCACCTCGCCCACCAAGCTGAGGTGCGTTCCCCCCAGGCCATGAACGCCCTTGCGGAGATAGGCTGCGCCGTCCTCTTCGATGATCGGGGCCCGGTCCACCAGGACGAGGGCATTCTCTGTGGTCACATAGACCTCCAGGTCTTCCGCATCAAGGTCTTGCAGCCAGTTGGCCGGCGTGGTGGCCCCGATCGTCTGCTGGTGGGCGGCGAGCCAGTTGTTCGTAGGGATCATGGAGCCTTGGGCCAGGAGGGGGGGTGCGAAGGCGGTGAGCATGATGGGGAGGATCGGGTTTTTCATGTTTCATTCGCCGAAGCCCGGCGAAGGCATTGTGTGCAGAGGCGAAGGCGTGGCGCTGGTCGGTGTACGTTGGGATCGCTGACCGACGGGACAAAAGTGCCCTTGGAACGCAGGCCTCCGGTAGCGTGGATGCACCGGAAATGCGGAATCCGTAGAAATACGGGGCTGGCGTATTTCCACGCGGGCGATCTTGCATCGCCTCCGATGGATCGGAGCGATGACACATGATCAGACTCGCCCTTGCCGACGACCAGGTGATGTTCCGCCGCGGACTGGTGATGTTGCTCGGCGACATGCCGGACGTACATGTGGTGTTCGAATGTTCCAACGGGGAGGAATTGCTGACCGGTCTCCAAGGCAACGCGGTCGACATCGTGCTGCTCGATCTGGAGATGCCGGTGATGGACGGCATGGAGACGATGAAACGCTTGCGCGCCGATCATCCGGATGTGAAGGTGATAGTGCTCAGCATGCATGGCGAGGAGAAGTTCATCGTACACCTGATGGAACTGGGCGCGAACGGCTATGTACTCAAGACCGCCGAGCCGGACGAGATCGAGAACGCCGTGCGGTCGGTGTCCACCAGCGGCTACCACTTCAGCGAAATGGTGAGCCGCGTCATGTTGCACGGGCTGGTGAAGAAGGAGAAGATCCAACCCACCTTCAGCGATGTGGACCCGCTCACCGAGCGCGAACTCGATGTGCTGCGCCTGATCTGCCAGGAACTCACCACCACGGAGATCGCGGGCAAGCTCTTCCTGAGCCCGCGCACGGTGGAGGGCTATCGGAACAACATGATGCAGAAGATCGGTGCGAAGAACCTCGCCGGGCTGGTGGTGTACGCCATGAAGAAAGGCTATTACACGCCGTAGCCATGCACTGGTATCGGTGGCTTCTTCCTATGTTCCTGCTCTTGGCGCGGAGCGGAACGGCGCAGACCGATACACTCGAACTTCCTTTCCGCACGCTCACCATCGAGGATGGCCTTTCGCAGGGCATGGTGAATACGATCTTGCAGGACCGTTACGGCTTCATGTGGTTCGGTACCAAGGACGGGCTCAATCGGTACGACGGCTACACCTTCACGGTGTACCGCCATGATCCCGAAGACACCACGTCCTTGCGGGACAATTACATCCATTCCATCCTCGAGGACAAGCAGGGCCGCTTGTGGGTCGGTACGGGCAAAGGGCTCGATCTCTTCGATCGCGAGCGCGAGCGCTTCGGTCATCTGCGTATCGGGGAGCCGTCCACCGGTCAGGTGATCCTGACCATTGCGCAAGACGCACACCATGACCTCTGGGTATCGAACGACAATGGTGTCATCAAGCTGACCTTCACCGGGGCCGAGAGCACCGATGGCCTGCCGACATACACGAGCAAGTTCCTGCTGGACCACACCTGTTTCCTCAGTACCGAGCGTGCGGGGTCCATTTGGGTGGGCCAACTGGACCTGGGCGGTTTCCGCATCCGCCCGGACCACGCCGGCAATGATCAGGTGGATACCCTTCACCTCGAATGGCCTGTCGGCGATACCCGCGCGGGCAGATCCCTCCTGGACCTGACGGCCCTGATGGTAGTGGAGGACACGATCCACCAGCGCCTCTATGGACTGCACCTCTTCGGCATCGTTGAACTCGATGCACGTTCGACGCGGGTGCGGAAGGTGCTCGATCGGGATCCCCCTCTGGGCCATTTGCGCGGGATCAATGCCACCTGGGATACGATGGGCCGTTTGTGGACAGCGGGGGCTTCGGGCATGTACGTGTTCGACCCCGGGTCCGGCCGGTTGGCGAGGGCACTGCCGCGTGATCGGAACCTGACGGATCGGACGGTCGCGGGGAAGTGCGCTTACCGCGATCACCATGGGTCGTTGTGGTTCGGTACCGCGGGCTTCGGTGCGATCACCTATGATCCGCGCGGAGAACGCTTCCATTACACCGCTACGGAAAGCTGTGGCCCGATGCACGCCGTGCGGAACGGCCGTGTGACGGTATCGTCCCATAACGCGTTCCTCATGGAATTCGATCCCCGCCACGGATCGTGGCCCGTGCGGATCCCGTGGTCATCCAAGGTGGGCCATCCCGAGCTGCGCTCCCTGAGCCGAGCCAACCGGGTGCTGGTGCAGGATGAGCGTGGTCACTATTGGTTCAACCATACCGGCATCCTCAGCTATGATCCTATCCTCGACGTGATCGAACGGCATCCGCGCGATCCCGCCGCTATCGCAGCGTTTCCGGATGAATCGTACAACGAGACCCTCTTCCTGGAAGGCGATTCCAACATCTGGTCAGGGACCGCCCACACGCTCTGTCGATTCGACCGCAGTACGGGACGTTACCACCACATCCCGTATCCGCGGTCGCAGCGAAGTGAAGCGGAGCCCTTCCTCCATGTCATCCACAGCGCGGCGGATGGCGTGTTCTGGTTGGGCACGTCCTTGGGCTTGTTGCGCTTCGACCGGTCCGACAAGTCAAGGCCATGGACCGTGTACGCCAATGATCCTGCGGATGCCGGATCCCTGTCCACCGACGTCGTTTATTCGATCCAACCCGATCCGCAGGACGCCGATGTGCTGTGGGTGGGCACGAACGGGGGTGGCCTGAACCGGTTCGACAAGCGCACGGGCAAGGTGCGACGCTATTCCACCAAGGATGGTCTGCCCAACGATGTGGTCTACGGCATCCAAAGCGGTGGTGCCGGCCATCTCTGGATGAGCACCAACAAAGGGATCTCGCGCTTCCATCCCGCCACCGGCGTGTTCAGGAACTACGATGCCAGCGATGGATTGCAGGGCGACGAGTTCAATCGGTACGCATCCTGCAAACAGCCCGATGGCCGGCTCTTCTTCGGCGGGGTGAAGGGGTTCAACCATTTCAACCCGGCCGATCTGGCGGATGACAGCACCGCGAGCGCCATGCGGATCACCGCCATCAAGTTGATCAACAAGGTCGTGGACTTCCGGTCTGACGGATCACCGCTCACCACGCCCGCGTACTTGAGCACGGGCATGACCATCCCGCACAGCGCGAACATGGTCACCTTCGAGTTCGCCAGCATGGAATTCTCCGCACCGCAAGAACACCGGTACCAATACAAGCTGGAAGGCTTCGATCCGGATTGGATCATGGCCGGTACGGATCGCAGCGCAGTGTACACCAACCTGGATCCCGGTACCTACACCTTCCGCGTGCGCGGCGACAACCGCGACGGTGTCTGGGACAGGGGGGGCGCGTCCTTTCAGTTGATCGTGCTTCCGCCGTGGTGGCGAACGTGGTGGGCGTATTCACTTTATGTCATCGCGCTCGTGGGCGGCGTGGTCATCTTCATCCGGCTACGCACCAGCGGACTGAACCGCCAGAAAGAACTGTTGGAACGCACGGTGGCCGAGCGCACCACGGAATTGAGCCGACAGAAGGATGAGGCCGATGCACAGCGCAAGCGGGCCGAGCAGAGCGAACACGTGAAGCAGCAGTTCCTGGCGAACATGAGCCACGAGATCCGTACGCCCATGAACGCGATCATGGGCATAAGTGGGATACTGAGGCGTAACGAGCATTCGCCCGAGCAGAACAAATACCTCGACGCCATTTCCCAGAGCAGCGAGAACCTGCTGGTGATCCTCAACGACATTCTCGACCTGAGCAAGCTCGAAGCCGGGAAGATCGACCTGGAGAATGTGGTCTTCGACCCGCGACAGGTCATCGGCAACGTGCGCGACATCCTGCGCTTCAAGGCAGAAGAGAAGGGATTGATCATGGATGCCGAGGTGGCCGATGATGTGCCGCATTCGCTGCTCGGCGATCCCACGCGCCTGAACCAGATCGCGCTGAACCTGGCGGGGAATTCCATAAAGTTCACGGAGCATGGTGGCATCACGATCCGGGTATCAGCCCGCGACATACACACGGACCGATGCGTGCTGGCGGTCGATGTGATCGATACCGGCATCGGCGTTCCTGCGGACCGGCTGGACAGGATATTCGAGGAATTCACGCAGGCCTACAGCGACACCACCCGCAAGTATGGCGGCACCGGGCTGGGCCTCACCATCAGCAAGCGGCTCGCGGAGATGCAGGGCGGAACTGTGACCGTGCGCAGCGAGCAAGGCAAGGGTAGCACCTTCACCGTGTCCATCCCTTACGCGATCGGTCAGGAGGATGCGAGGGTCGTGCGGCGACCCGTAGGGGCGGAAGTTCTTCCGCCCCTACGCGATCTCCGCATCCTCCTCGCCGAGGACAATGACTTCAACGCCATGGTGGCGCAGGATGAACTGGCGGATGCGATCCCCGGAGTGCAGGTGGATGTCGCGGCCAACGGAAGGATCGCCGTGAAAATGGTACAAGCCAGGGACTATGATGTGATCCTGATGGACGTGCAGATGCCGGAGATGAACGGCTACGACGCCACAAAGGTCATCCGCGCGCTCGGCGGAGACAAGTCGCGCACACCGATCCTCGCCATGACGGCCAACGTCATGAAAGAAGAAGTTGAGCGCTGCATCGAAGCAGGCATGGTCGGTTTCGTGCCCAAGCCTTTCCGGAGGGAGGAACTCATCAATGCGATAGCTACCGCACTTTCAACCTGACACCTGACATGAGCATGGACCACACAGGAGGATCGTGCTCGCACCGAGGTGCCCTCACGGTCGCGCTCTACCTTACCCTCTTGATCGCCCCTGGCTTGGCGGTGGCCCAAATGGGCCTGGTCGACAGCTTGAACAATGTTCTGCGGACCACTGGGGACAGCCTCACGAAAGCCGATCTGCTCATCAAGATCGGCGACATGATCTTCTACGACGATGTTGATTCGGCGATAGCCTGTTTCGATCAAGCGCGCAAATACGCCCGAGGGGCTTCAGCAGGGGCATTCCGCGCGAAGCTGGTATTGCGCCAAGGCATGATCCATGATTACCGGGCGGTTACTGCCAAAGGATCCATGCAGGCCATTGCGCAGGCCAGGGATCAGGCTATTATTTTCCACGATTCAGCACTTGCGATGGCAAAAGCCATGGACGATCAGGTCCTGTTGGCCGAGATCCATCATTGGCGCGGAGAGACCTTCAAGGGGCAGGGTAAGTACGATCTGGCATTGGGAGAATACTACAACGGGCTAGCGGCCGCCGAGTTGGCCAAGGATGATCGCAGCCTGATGATCGGTATCCACGACTTGTCGCTCATGCTGAAGATCGAGGGTCGTGAAGAGGAAGCCCGCACCATGATGCGCGAAGCCTCGGCCTTGGCGGAGAAACTGCAGGACCATGAATGGCTCATCGACATCGGGGGGCACATGGGGGAGGACGCGCAGGCCGACGGCGACATGGAAGCGGCCGTTGTGCATTTCACCCGTGCGCTTGAATTCGCGAAGCGCAGGAAGGACAAAGGGAACACGGTATGGAACATGGACCGGATCGGGGTGGTCCGCATGGAACAAGGGCGACTGGACGAAGCCATGCGGTGGTTCCAACAAGTGCTGGCCCTGAACAAGGAAGCCGAACCGCTTTGGAACGCGCTCACCTATGACCATCTGGGTGCTCTGCTGCTGAAGCAAGACCGACCGCGTGAGGCACTCCACTATTATCTGATCTCGCACGAACTCTATAAGCAAGAACCAGTACCATCGGAAGAAGCCGCAAAGCATCTGAGTGGTTTGTCGAAGGTCTATGCGGCACTGGACCGGTACGAACTGGCCTATGAGAACGCCATACGTTCGCATGCCATAACGGATTCGATCGTGAAAGCGCGTCAGGAAAAGGACCTCACGCAATTGCGCATGCAGACGGAGTTCGAACGCACGCGGCAGGAGGAACTGGTGCGGCAGCAGCATCGGGACCAGCTGGCCGCGGCCGAACTCACCCAGCAGCGGACCATACGGAACATCAGCATCGCAGGCGTGTTCGTTGTCATCCTGCTCCTTGTGCTCGTGGAGCGACAACGCCGCCGCGCTGCAGCGGCGCAGCGGCGCGCGGAAAACAGCGAACGGTCCAAGCAGCGGTTCCTGGCCAACATGAGCCACGAGATCCGCACGCCGATGAACGCCATCATGGGCATGACCGGCATCCTCAAGCGTAACGAGCAACTGCCAGAGCAGAAGAAGTACCTCGATGCGATCGCACAGAGCAGCGAGAACCTGCTGGTGGTCCTGAACGACATCCTCGATATGAGCAAGATCGAGGCGGGGAAGATCCAACTGGAACAGGTGGCCTTCCATCCACGCTCTGTGATCGGCAATGTGCGGGAGATCCTCCAGTTCAAGGCAGAGGAGAAGGGGATCGGCCTGTCAGTGGAGATCGATGACCATGTGCCGGCCATGCTGAAGGGCGACCCCACACGGTTGCAGCAAGTATTGATCAACCTAGCTGGCAACGCCATCAAGTTCACCGAAAAGGGCAGCGTGACGATCCGTGCCGCAGCGGTGGAGACGGATGACGCGAAAGCCACGTTGCGGATCGAGGTGATCGATACGGGCATCGGGATCCCCTTGGACAAGCAACAGAGGATCTTCGAGGAATTCGATCAGGCGTACAGCGACACCGGTCGCAAGTATGGCGGCACCGGGCTGGGCTTGTCCATCAGCAAGCGGCTAGTGGAACTACAGGGTGGAAGCATCACAGTGCAGAGTGAGAAAGGACAGGGAAGCACGTTCACGGTCGCCATACCATACGCCATCACGGTAATGAGCGCGGAACCCGCAGCGGCTTCAGGGACATCCGACCTGAAGGATCTTCGCATCCTGCTCGCAGAGGACAACGACTTCAACGTGATGGTGGCACAGGACGAACTCGCCGATGCCATCCCCGGCGTGCAGGTGGATGTGGCGGCGAACGGGCGGATCGCGGTGGAGATGGCCCAAGGGAAGGAGTACGACGTGATCCTCATGGACGTGCAGATGCCGGAGATGAACGGCTACGATGCGACCAAGGCGATCCGCGCGCTGCCCGGCGACAAGTCGCGCACGCCGATCGTGGCCATGACGGCGAACGTGCTGAAAGAGGAGGTGGAGCGCTGCAAGGCGGCCGGCATGGACGGGTATGTTCCCAAGCCCTTCAAGCGGGAGGAGCTGATCGGAGCTATCCAGATGGTGCTCGACCGTTGAACCCCGCCCCCACCGTCTCTGTCGGTTCACTGCCTTGCGAACACGGAGTACACGCGAGCCGGGGCTCCCTTCACCTTGCGCAGAAGCTATCCCAGCTCCCTGGGGCGATCCCCCTGCTGCGCCAGAGCGATCAGTTCCCGGTGCAGTTCCGCTTCCCGAGTTTGCAAGGCCTGCGCTTCCTTCCGTAGGTTGTGTTGATCCGAGGGCATCAAGGTCCCGATAAGCTTACCCCACAACCGGATAAGGAAAGCGCGGACACCGATGAGCGCTTCCAGCACCGCTGCGGAACGATCCGTCCGCGTGCGCGCCGCACGGTCCGCATGGCGTACGTTCTCCACCATCGCTTCCGCCTCCTCGCAGGTACACGCCTCCGGCGGCAACCCATGTGCGCTGGCCGTCCGGTCCAAGCGGCTGCGGATCATCTCGTTCATGCCGTCCTGCGCCCGAAGGGTATTCGCCACCGGCTCACCCGCCACGCGCTTGATGATCGCGGGAAGTAAGCGCAGTAATCGGCGGTAGGTGAAATTGATCTCGTTGATGAGCGTCTGGCGCTTGTACAACACCTCTTTCAACCGTTGAAGAGGGCGTGGGATCGAACTGCGGTCGGTCTTGTGATCGAGCATGGCTTCCCGGTTCTGATTACGCGCACCGTTGCAAATACATTGCCCCCCTCAAAGCACTGTGGCGGGAACGGGGCCTTCCCTTCGGGTCCATTGGAATTCCGTGGTCCGTTCTCCCCCGATCGGGAACTCGATGCCACATGCCCGGGAGGAACGCGCGAAGCGCCTAGCTTCGCCGCCCAGATCATCCCCGACCCATGGCATCCGATTCCCAAGCCAACGAGAAGCGCAAGCGCAGAGCCACCCAGAAGATCGCCCGCCTGAAGGCCCAACAGCCTGAGGTGGCGGCACCCGCGAAGACGAAGCGCGTGCCGAAGAAGAAGGCGAAGTAGCCCTGGCGCAATGCTGGTGCGGTCACCGCTCCTCGTTCCCTGATCGGTGCGGTCGTTGCATACGCGGCATCGAACGGATCGATGCGGCTGGTAATGGCCTCGCGACGGCGCGGTCGGACGTCCCGTCAGGCGCTGCCCTCAGGGCCGATCCTCGCGAGCTCGCGGAGGTGTTCCCTCGTCCAACCTAACGCGGAAGGCCAGCATCACCTTGCCATAAAAGCCATCGCCGATGCCGTGGTCCACGTACTTCTCCTCACTGTCGATCGGGTAGTACGGATCGAGCTGGCCACCTTGGTACTGGCTGATCACCGAATGGCCGCCCTCCACCCTTAGCACGATGTTCTTCCACGGATAGAGGTCAGCGAAGAGGCCCACCGTATTCTCGTCCACACGACGGAAGTCACCATCCCTCGTACCGAAACTGGTGGTGATCGCCTTGTACGCCGCACCCCAATGGAACGCACGCGACACCTTGTGTTCGTAGAGGAAATTGCCCGGCAGCACACCGAACAAATTATGCTTCGCGTTGATCCGCCAGTCCAGACCGAGCAGCGGCAGCGCGAACAACCCGAATGCATCGGCATTGGCGTACGCACCGAACTTCAACGTGAGCTCCGGACGCAACACGCGGTTCACCAACACCGCACCGCCGAGCTGCACATCACCGCGCGCGGGATCCTCGATCACC
This sequence comes from Flavobacteriales bacterium, assembly GCA_017987895.1. Taxonomy (GTDB): domain Bacteria; phylum Bacteroidota; class Bacteroidia; order Flavobacteriales_F; family PHOS-HE28; genus PHOS-HE28. The sequence continues at coordinate 22,650 of JAGNSU010000001.1, forward strand.
ATGTACCGGCCGATACCGGTGATCGATAGTGTCCACCGATCGGGGACCAAGGGAGCGAGCAGGGTGACGGGCAGCGCATAGCCCGTGAGCGCATCCGTGCGCTGTTGTGCCGCGCTATCGGCCCTCGCGTTCCAGCGCTCCACCCCGGGGCTGAACACCAATCGCGCGCCTTGCTTGCCGATGGGGATCGGCAGTGCCATGTTCACATCGTACTTCTCGAACCGGTGCGGACTGATGTAGCCCGCCGTGTTCACCACATCCAAATAGGGTTGCGCGCGTGCCCCGTTCCATGCGAGCGCGAGAAGAAGGGCGGCGAGCGGACGCAACACCGGGCCAAGCTCGGTGGTTGGCAAGTGGCATCCAAGCGGGGGCGATCACTCTATTCCCCCTTGGGCTTCTTCTGCCAATGTTCCTCCAGCGATCTGTTGCACGTGTTCATCAACGTCATGCCTTCGCGGGCCAGGTCCTGGTAGTCGTTCTCGCCGCGGCGATAGAAGCGGGCCATGTCCTTGAACTGGATCATCGCCGCCTCTACGGCCTTGTCCTCCACCAGGGGTAGCACGCCCCAGTAGCAGGTGCGGAAGGCCTCGAGACAGCTATCGAAGGCCAGCGTATCCCCCGCGCTGATCCAAAGCTGCTCATCGTGCGGAACGATGAGCAGGTCGCCCACGGCCTTGCCTACCTGCTCGAAGGCCTGCAGCTTCTTATTGTACATGCTTCGGCTGAACTCCATCTTGCTCTCGTGGCTCATCTGGCTGGTGAACTGCCAGGCACCCACGGAGATGCCCAGTACGGTGAGCAACGGGGTCACTGCTTTGGACACATCGACCCCCTTCTTGGTGGATGGTTCCATCAGCGCGTGAGATAGATGGTGGTGGTGGCGTCCGTCTTGCCATCGGGCACGCTGGCCAGGCGAACGCAATTGGCGTTGCCCTTGCACACCGGTGCGTTCGGGGGTAAGGACTTCACCTCATAGGTCGTTCCGCCGAAGGCGATGCCGCTCTTGCCGTTGGCCGACCAGGAGGTGACCGCCTCCGTACGCGACTTCCATGCGCCCCCCGTACACTGCTTCACCTCCACCTGTGCGGGCTTGAGCTGAAAGGTGTACTGGGCCTCACCGGCCACGCACGCCGCACCCGACGCTGACGTGGCACCGATCACGGACCATTGGCGGGTGGAGGCCCCGGCGAGCTCGCCGAGCGGGTCCTGGGGGTTCTGGGCGATCAGGTTCCCGGTGATCGAACAAAGGGCGAGGAGGAAAGCGAATGTGCGCGTCATGGTCAGTGTTCGGTTGGTGGCTTAAGGCAGGCTGTCCTGGGGAGCCCGAAGATCGCGATCAAAGGTGATCGGCGGATCGGAGGCCCATACGCAAGGACTATGCCCACCTCGCCCGGGCGCTGTTCGAACCTCTACGCCGCCACCCCACGCACGAACACCTCCACCCATTCCTTCATCCGCGCGATCACGCGCTCGCCGATCTCCCGTGCCTTCAGCACGCTGGGGCGTTCGCCGAGGCATTTGAACACATCCTCCTTCAGCGGTTCCTGGTTGGTGAACACGTAGGCGTCGATGAGCTTGCTGAACTGGTCGCGATCAAGGTGCTCTTCTTCGCAGAGCTTTTGCAGGGCGAGTACTTTCTGTTCTTGCCAGAACCGCTCGAACTCGTCGGGGATGTTGTCGGCGTCTTCGATCAGCGGTAGGTTCTCGTTGATGAACTGCTCGATCAGTTCGCGTTTGCTGCGTAGCTCCACTTCGCCGGTGAGGTAGGCCATGATCTTCTTCTTTTCGGCCTCGCGGTCCTTCGCATCGATGTTCTTCAGGCGGGCCAGCAGTTTCAGGATGTAGGCCACGTTGATCTCGTCGCGGTGGATCAGCTCCAGCTCGAAGTCGATGTCCTCCAGAATGCTGGCCTTCTCCTTGGTCGAGTTGCGTTTCACCTTGTCGTGCAGGTCGAGGTACGCGCTCTTGTAGTTGTTGAACTCCTGCTCGGTCATGGGCAGGTCGTCCCAGGTGAATTCCACGAAGGTCTTCAGCACGTTGTGCAGGCGGATCAGCGCGCGGAAGGCGTTGATGAAGGCCAGTTCCTGTTCCTCATCTGCCAACAGGTCCACGAACTCCACTTCGGGAGTGATGCCCATGAGCACCTTGTACCCTTCAACGAATTTCTGCACCAACGCTTCATACGGCGGCAGGAAGATCACCTCCTTCGCCTCCTTGTTGCTGAAGAGGGCGATGGCATCGTCCGTGTTCTCCTTCAGGTTGCGGAAGGCGAGGATGTTGCCCTGGCTCTTCCGTTCATCGAGGATGCGGTTCGTGCGCGAGTAGGCCTGGATCAAGCCGTGGTGGCGCAGGTTCTTGTCCACGTACAGTGTGTTCACCTTCTTGGAGTCGAAGCCGGTGAGCATCATGTTCACCACGAGCACGATGTCGATGCGGTCCTCGGGGAGGTCGAACAGCTCGCGGTCCTTCAGCTTCTTGCTGATGCTGTGCGCGTACTTCTCCGTTCCCTGCTGGTCCTTGGTGCTGAAGGCCGTGCGGAACTGCGCGTTGTAATGGCCGATGATCTCCTCCAGCTTGTCGCGGCTGTGACTTGCCGCGTAGGGTCCGGTCGGTTCTGCGGCCATGGCCAGTTCGTCCGGCAACAGGCCTTGTGCCTCGGCGCTGTCCTCGTTCGTCCCGTAGGTGTACACCGCTGCGATGCGCAGGTCGTGCTGCCCCGCCATCTTCTTTTTCCAGAACAGGTCGTAGTACTTCACCAGCGTGTCGATACTGCTAGTGGCAAAGAGCGCTGAGTACGCCTTGCCGTGCGTCTTGCGCTCGTGCTGCGCGATCACGTAGTCCACGATCTTCTCCAAGCGATTGGGATCGTCGAACACTTCCGGCCGGTCGATGTCCTCGACCTGGATGTCGAGCGCGCTGCCGTCCTTCTTCGTGTAACGGCCGACATATTCCACACTGAAGCGCAAAACGTTCTCGTCGCGGAGGGCGTCGGTGATCACGTACTTGTGCAGGCACTCGCCGAAGAGGTCCTTGGTGGTGCGCTTGCCGAGCTCGTTGCTGGCGGCGTTCTCCGCGAAGATGGGCGTGCCCGTGAAGCCGAAGAGCTGCGCGTTGGGGAAGTAGCCCGTGATCGCCTGGTGCGTTTGCCCGAACTGGCTTCGATGGCACTCGTCGAAGATGAAGACGATGCGCTGGTCCTTCATGCGCGCCACCTTCTGCTCGTGCTTCACCTTGCTGATGGCGATGTTCAACTTCTGGATGGTGGTGACGATGAGCTTCGTGTCATCACCGAGTTGCTTCACCAAGCCCTTGGTGTCTTCTGTGCCGTCCACGCTGCCTTCCTTGAAGCCGTTGAACTCGCGCATGGTCTGGTGGTCCAGGTCTTTGCGGTCCACCACGAAGACCACTTTCGCCACACCGGGCAGGTCCATGATCACCTGGCTGGCCTTGAAGCTGGTGAGCGTTTTGCCGCTGCCCGTGGTGTGCCAGATGTAGCCGTTCTGCGCTCGTCCGGAGCCTTCGGGCGAAGGCGAGGCCGTTCCGTTCGCGACGTGCGCCACCAGGGCTTCCACTGCGTGGTACTGGTAGGGCCGCAACACCATCAGCTGCTTCGCTTGCGTGAGCACGATGGATCGGCCGAGCATGCGGCCTAAGTGTTCCGGTTTCAGGAACGCCGCCGCGAAAGGCGTGAGGTCGGTGATGTTGCGGTTGTCCACACCGGCCCAGTAATAGGTCTGTTTGAAGGTGAGCGAGCGCGTGGGGTTGTTCACGTAGTACTTCGTGTTCACGCCGTTGCTGATCACGAAGAGCTGGAGGTACTCGAACAAGGTCGCGCCCGCGCCGAAGCTGTGGCCCTTGTAGCGGTTGATCTGGTTGAAGGCTTCCTTCAGTTCCAGCCCGCGCCGCTTCAGTTCGATCTGCACCAGCGGCAGCCCGTTCACCAGCAGCGTTACATCGTAGCGGTTCCGGTAGCTGCCCTCCATCGTCACCTGGTTGGTGACCTGCCACAGGTTGGCTTTCGGGTCGTGGCTGTCGAAGAAGCGGAGGTAGGTCACTGAGCCATCCTCACGCTCCAGCGGGAAGCGATCGCGCAGGGTCTTGGCGCGTTCGAAGAGCGTGCCTTTGCCCAAGTGGTTGAGGATGCGCAGGAACTCGCGCTCCGTGAACGATGTCTTGTTGAAGCGCTCCAATTGCGCTTTCAGGTTCGAGAGGATGCCCGCTTCATCCTCGATGCGCACGCGCTCGTACTTCAGCCCTTCGAGCTGCGCAATGAGCTCTGCTTCGAGGAAGGCTTCGGGCTGGGTCACTGTCTCGAACTATGATTTCAATGATGACATGATGGACTATGATGCTGCCGGCTGCTTGGTGGCTTTTGACCCTTGAGACTTCATCACGCGCTTGAACTGCAAGGACCGGCTCCCGAAGTTGATGAGCAGGCCGATCTCGATGCCATATGCTTCGAGATAGTTGATCGCCTGTGCAAGATGCACATCCTCAAGCTGGATCACCGCCTTGATCTCGACCATGACCTTTCCGTCAACGAAGAAATCCACGCGGCGGCTGCCGATATCGTGGCCCTTGTAGCTCAACGGCATTTCCAGCTCGCGCACATGGTCGATGTTCCGCATGTTCATCTCGATGGAGAACGCCCGCTGGTACACCACCTCTTGAAAGCCGTTGCCCAAGGTGCCATGCACCTCCATGGCCGCACCGATGATGCGGCCCGTCAGTTCCGAGTATTTGTACTGCTCATCGATCATGGTCTGCATTCATCATGGTGTTCATGCCCATCAGACGCATCATAGTTCAAGACCTCATACGGCGATGCGGATCTCCACCTCCTTGTTGCCAGGATAAAGACCGGGGAAGACCCATGGCGAAGAACGCAGCGAGTAACTAGCGTGGAAAAGAAGCGGCAAGCCCACCTTCTTTTCCTCCTTCAACAAGCCCAGATGCACTAGCTGATCCGTCATCTTCTTCAGGGGCTTGTGCGTGGTATTAGTGAGCCGCTCGGCGTCCTGGCGCGTGATCGTGCCTCTCAGGAAGACGGCTTCCAGCAGGTAGAGGGCGCTCGCATGCATACGTTTCGCGGTCGCCATGTGGTCAACGTACGCGTGCAACCGTTGCAATACGCCGTCCAGTTGGAACGAGCCGTGCATGAACTCCACCTGATCGATGGCGGTCGTCAAGAAGTAGCGACAGAATTCGATCAGGGTCTTGTTCGAGAGATTACCTCGGCCATCGTGGTTGCCCATGCGTCCCAGATCCGCAGCAGCGAGCATCTCGCGGTAGGTGTCACGGCTGCGGGCCAAGCCGCGGGAAATGGACCACAGGCCCGATGCATCGAGTTGCTCGCTGAGGAAGCAGGCGTCGGAGAACAGGCGCACCACGCGCCCGTTACCATCGAGGAACGGGTGGATCCACACGAGCCGATGGTGTGCGGCCGCGATGGAGATGATCCGGCGCAATGCCGATCGGTTAGCGGACGCTTTCGGATCGTAGAACGAACCGAACCGGTCCATGAACGCTGGCACTACTTCGTACGCAGGAGCGACATGGCGGCCAACTTCCACTTCACCATCCCTGAACGCGCCGGGGATCAATGTGCGAGGCGGGCCGTCCTTGTTCTCCACCAGCTTGAACGTATCCGGCAGGTGCTCATAGAACGACTTGTGCAGATCCTTCAGGAAGTCGGCACTTGCCGGATTGGTTGGCGCATTGCCCGCATGCCAGCGATCGTACAGTTGGCGGTGCAGGGCGATGTAGGCCACCGCTTCCAACTGCAGGTCGCGGTTCGTCTTGTCCTTCGCGAGCTCGTCATGCAGTGCCTTGTCTATGGAGAGTGGGTGTGTGTCGTGCCCCTCGATCAGGTTGCTGTAATAACTGTTCATAGGGCGCACAAGCTCGGCCACGGCTGCACGCGTCACCGGGTGCATGGCCTCCGACAACTTCGCCGACGCACGGATCAACTCCGTTGCCAGGTGCTCCAACTCCCCAGTAGGATCCTCCGGGAACAACGGCTCCATGGCGGCTGGGTTCCGATATAATTCGATCGCGGGGGGCATGCTTCGTCCGCCGTATCCGCCGGAAGGGCGGAGCAGGAGGAGCTCAAAGATAGGCTCAAGCACGTTCTACTCCCAAGGTTGCTCCCAGGGTTACCTGGGCGTATGGTATCACCATATAGTGCTGTATGTCAGAACATAATGGGTGGAGGTAGATCACAATGACGACCATTTTTGAAAGGTAACTCCCATGGTTGTTCCCAAGGTTGCCACCCCCAACGTCATCCCGGAGGCCGGGCGATCCGCAGGATCGGGGACCCGGTCATCCGGGATCTCGCAACCGGTGTTGTGCGAGATCCCGGATGCGCGGAGCCTGTCCCGCTTTCGCGGGACTCCGCGCTCCGGGATGACGTACGGGAGGGGAGCTACACGAACATCTGCTGTAGCAACCCCCGCTTCCATTGCACGGCCCTTTCCAGTTGCTGCCCCACCGCCGCCACACGCCCATCCAACGCGCTCAGGAATCCCGCGATCCGCTGCTGCTCTTCGAGGCAGGGGAAGTGTATCGTGAATGACTTGTACTCTTCAGCGTTGAGACCTGGTTGACCAGAACGCATCGAGTTCTCAGTAACCCATCTGCCGTATTCCGTCGTGAGGGTCTGCGCGTAGATGAACTCGGGCACGCCCTCCTTCACATGGAAGCGGATCAAGAAGCCCGCGAAGTAGACCTTGCCATCCTTCTTCTTGTAGAGGTAGCTCTTGCCGACGCTTGCTCCGGTCCGCGCGAACAAGAGATCGCCTTCGCGCAAAACGTACTTGTCTTCCAACACGTTGCCCGGCGAAGTGAGACCAGTCTGAAGGAACTCGTGTGAGCTCTCATCGATGTCAGTGATGCGCAGATACTTGTTCTCGCCATCGTACTCGACCGCCGCTGCGTTCATGCCGTAGGAGATGTCCGTGCAGATCTCCCCCAACCGCCTCTCCTCCCAATCCGGGAACGCCTTGCCCTTGGTCGCCGAAGCGCCGCGCGAAGGCGTACCATCCGCCCGGGTGAAGCGGATCTCCTGGGTGAACAACTGTTGCATCACCCCCTTCTTGTACTGCTCCAGCAAGGCCTTCTTGCGCGTGAGCTGCTGGATCTTGCCATCCACCGCGCTCAGGAAGCCCGCGATCTTGGTCTGTTCGGGGAGGGTGGGGATGTGGAATGGGATCCGTGCGAAGTCCTGATAATAAAGCCTGAGTCGATCGCTTGTCAGACCGTACGAATAGGCATTGAAGTCGTAGATGCTACGAGCGCGATTGAAGAGATCGATCGCGAATGGCGAGTGGATGGTAGGCTTGGGTTTGAGCACCACATACGCGCCGCTCACCATTCCATCAGCGTCTGCCATTCCAACCGCGCCCTGCCACATCCTCATCATGTTGTACGCGAGGAAGCCGGGTTCTATTCTGAGACTTGCCTCAGGTGCGGCATCATTCGCAATGACCCGATCCATGGCATCACGTCGGATCAAACCGTCACGCAAGGTGACTGAATAGATCGGCAACCCTTCGTCTCCTTTCGTCTTGTTGTTCGAATAGAGTTCGCCAGCTTTCTTCACTGGCCATCCTCCCTTGAACTCCGGGAAGCGGATCGCCGGGACCTGCTCTTCAACCCTCTTCTTCACTTCCAACTCCATCACTTGAAGGGCATTTCGATCCCCAACTCCTTGCAATACTTCGCGATCACGGCATCGGTCTCTTTCATGCCGTTCTCCAGCGCTTGCAGTTCGGTGGCCACCGCGTTCAGGTCCACCGCGTCCTCGGCCTCGAAGGTGTCCACGTAGCGCGGTATGTTCAGGTTGTAGTCATTGGCGCGCACTTCGCTCAGCGGTGCCACGTAGCTGTATTTGACTTCGGTCTTCCGCTCGCGGTAGGTGCTTATGATCTTGTCGATGTCCTCCGTGCGCAACTTGTTCTGCGTCTTGATCTTCTCGAAGTGCTGGCTGGCATCGATGAACAAGATGTTCGCCCCGGCCTCCGAGCCGGGGCCGCGGTTCTTCTTCAGCACCAAAATGCACGTAGGAATGCTGGTACCGTAGAAGATGGCACCGGGCAATCCGATCACGGCATCCAAGTAGTTGCGGTCTTCGATCAGGTACTTGCGTATGTGGCCTTCCGCCGCGCCGCGGAAGAGCACGCCGTGGGGCAGCACGCAGGCCATGGTGCCATCGTCCGCAAGTTGGTGGACCATGTGCTGCACGAAGGCGAAGTCGGCCTTGGTGGTGGGCGCGAGCTTGCCGTACGCACCGAAGCGCTCGTCGTTGGTCTTCAGCGTATCGGCCTTCCAGTGCGCGCTGAAGGGCGGGTTGGCCACCACGGCCTCGAAGCGCAGGTCCATGTGTTGCGGGCGCTCCAGCGTGTCCTCGTTCTTGATGTCGAAGCGCCGGTAATGCACATCATGCATGATCATGTTCATGCGGCACAGGTTGAAGGTGGCGGGGTTGCTCTCTTGTCCAAAGAGTTGGCCGACATCCAACACCTCATGACGCACGCGCAGTAGCAGCGAGCCGCTGCCGCAGGTCGGATCATACACGTCCCGCAGCCGCTTCTTGCCGGTGGTGACGATCCTGGCCAGCACCATGCTCACTTCTTTGGGCGTATAGAATTCACCTGCTTTCTTGCCCGCGCCACTGGCGAACTGCCCGATGAGGTATTCGTATGCCTCGCCGAGTACATCCGCCTTGTGTTCATTGTCGTTCCGCAGTTCGAAGTCGACGGCGTTTAAGTGCGCGAGCACTTTCACCACCAGCGCGTTCTTGTCCTCGGTGCTCTTGCCCAACTTGCTGCTGGTGAGGTCGAGATCCTCGAAGAGGTTGGCGAAATCCTCCTCGCTCTCCGTGCCGCGCGTGCTGTCGCTGATGCTGTTGAGCACGGCCGTGAGGTCGTCCAGGATGAACCTGGCTTTGCCCTCCGCGTTGCCCCGCGCTACCATCGCCCCGAAGAGCTCGCTCGGTTTCAGGAAGTAGCCGAGCTGGTCCAGCGACAGGTCGCGCACGGCCTTCAGGTATTCCTTGCCCTCGGTGGTGTCCTCCTTCACCTGCGTGTACAGAAGCTTGTCCGGGTGCAGCACCTCATCGGCGTACAGCTCCATCTTCTCGCTGAGGTACTTGTAAAAAATGAAGCCGAGGATGTAGTCACGGAAATCGTCGGCGGCCATCTTGCCGCGCAGGGTGTTGGCGATGTCCCAGAGGGTCTGCTCGAGTTTCTGCTTGGCGGTCATGGGACGCTGAAAGTAGCGTGGTGGAGAACAACAGGGCACCTCCCGATTCGGAGGTGCCCTATAAGTGCGAGGCGCGGCGTGGCTGTATTGGGCCGCGTTCAGTCGGTTGATCTTATGGGCTCTATCAGTTTGTCGCGATCCAGGTCCATGACGTCGAATTGGAGCGAAGCGGCATCGTAGCCTTCAGGCAGGACCACGCGCAACTCATTTGTTCCTTTCTCGCCAACGCCTGAAAACAAGAGGTCAGTAGCTCCATCCGGTCGTTTCATGGTGATCACCGTGTTCGCATCGCCCGGCAGTTTGAAACTCAACGTTGTGAACACGCTCTCTTCGATCGGAACCGCAGGCGCGGGCGCACCGATCGGAGCGATCAACGACATCCAGGTCTGACGGGTACCATCTCTTTTGCCATAGCTGGAGACCGCATAGGCGAACTCGCCTGCCGATGCGCAGCGGCTCACCGTCGAGTAGTCGCCCCAGCGGTCGTAACCCAGTATGACGCCATCACCATCCTTGATGGTCCTTTCGTCGGAACAGTTGAGGGAAAGGTCACAGGCCTTGCACCGGATACTGGGAAAGCTGGTGTTGGACGTGGTATTGTACTGAACGAAGATGAAGGGGGCTTGGCCGTTCGGCTTCACTAACTGGATGGAGGGATAGGCGTAGCTCGTGTTGCGGTCGTCGCCTATCAGCACGCTCGTGTTCTTGAGGTTGGGGAACTCCAGAACGTTGAGGTTCACTCGGCTGAAATTCCGTTGTCCATCGCCGGACGTGAAGGTGTGGTAGATGCGACCATCATAGAGGAAGGCGTCCTGCATTCTCGGGTCGCCGTTGTCGATGACCCTGTTCTGCTGGTAGGCCTTATCGAAGAAATAATACTTGTCCGTGGGGACGGGGTAATAGCGCAGCACAGCGTTCGGGCTATGCACATCGTCCGTGATCTCATAGAGGTGCAACCGCTCCGATCCATGGGCCCAGTATGTGCTCAACAGGTAGATGCCGGGGCCGTACACAACATCCGTAACAGAGGAAACCGGAGCTACAGTGAACGGGGACTGCGGGAGGTTGGACCACACCCTGTAGTCGAGTTCAACGCCTGCGAACCCGGCGTGCTTGTCCACTTGGTAAACCACGCTCTCCACGAACCTGTTGTTCGCGTCGAAGATGTTCCCCCCGATGTACAGGCCGTCGCTGGAGAGCGCCATCTTGGGATAATCGAACCATTGGCCCTGCACTCTGTTCGGATTGCCGGAGATCTTGTAAAAGGTCCATCCATCCAGCGGGTTACTCGTGCTGGAGAATCCTAGCAGGATCTCGGAGTTGGCGTACTGGTTGCTACAGCGTTGCGCGAACACGACGTACCGTTGGTTCGTCGGGTCGATCACGATCTTGGGGTCGCACGGACCCAGGAGCTTGCGGTCGAGGAAGCTGTACAGGTCCTTGCGGAACCGCATGCGGCCGTTCTGATACATGTCGATCACACCATTGGATACGGAGATCACCCACCCTTGGGGACCGTGGGCCACCGTATTGTCCAATGGGGCGGATGGGTCTTCCGGGTTCGTCATCGCACCAGAGACCAGGCTGAACGGAACCGGTAGCGGGTTCAAAGGGGCTGGCGTTTGTGTCTGATCATAGACCAATTGGTTCTCCCGTTGGAACCGTGCGAAGACCTCGAGCGTGATCTCGGTGCGTGGTTCCGTCGCCGTGTTAGTGAGCACCGGGAACAGGGTGGTGTCCATTACTGAAGTGACCGTGGGGATGAAGTACGCCGGGCTTTTGAACAGGCCGGAACGAACCGCCTCGGAAGGGATGCCCGCGCTGCTCGCACGGGGAAGCGGAAGTACCTGTGCGTAGGCAATGGTGTGGCATAGAAAGAGGGCGGGGAGAATTGCTTTTTTCATGGTGCTGTGTTTGATGACCTTGCGATGGAGCGTAGATGCGGACCGCAGGTAGAAGGGGATCGCTTCCATCATCGGTCGGTTGTTAGGAGTTCGGCACGATCTGCACACCCAGGCGGAACTGGAAATTCTTCTGCACGAACTCGTCCCCTGCGTACCAGTTCGCCACAATGCGGAACGCGCTGTTGATGGCCAGACCACCGCTGAACTGCCAGAGGTCTATGCCGCCATCGTCGTCCCGCCCCAGGTTGTGCCAGAAGAGCGAGTTGCCGCTGATATGCGAGTAGCGCACCTGACCGAAGAGCGACATGCGGCCCTTGATCCCCGTGAGCGAGAAAACTAGTTCCGCCCCGTTGTCGAAGTTCTGCCCGACCACGTTCGTGTCAACCCCGATCTTGGGGATGTCGAACGACAATTTCGGCGCGTATTGTAGCCGGGTGGAGAACCGCTGGTTCAGCGTGGTGAAACCGACGATGGGCACGCCGAGGTTCAGCACGCCGTTGCCGCCACCCCCGAGCAACCGCTGGATCTGGTCGGTGAAAGTGGCGCTGCTGTCAGTAATGGGCAGCGTGTCGCTGTCGGCGCTCGTGTTGCCGATCAACGCGCCGAAACCAAGGCGCACCGGACCGAAGTAGTCATAAACCACTTCGGAGTAAAGTGATGCCTTCTGGGCCTGCCCGCTGTACGAGAAGATGCTGTTCTTGAGAACCTTCGAGCGCTCCTGGTCGATGCTGAACTCATCGTAGAAGATCTCCGTGGCGATGCGGCGGACGGCCAGGCCGTAGAGGCCGTGGCGCAGATCGGGGTCGTAGCGGATCCGCAGCAAGTCTTCCCGGTAGGCCTGGAACGCTTCTTTGTGCGCCCGGAACTGCCCCTTGAGTTTGGTGATCTCCTCCTTGGTCTTATCGGAGGGGTCGGCTTTCAACTTCTCGTACAGCGTGCTTCGCAGTGCGTTCCGTTCGTTGCGATTGGTCTCGCGTTGGTCCTTCAGGAAGACCCGGATGCTGGTGGGGGTTTCCGTCAGCGGGGCTTTCGCGTGCTCCTTGAGCAGATCACTGAGCTGCTTTTCCTCCGCGGGCTGGTCCGCTTTCCAGCTCTCGCTGTTCGGAAAAACAAAGGGTACGGTCTGGGCCTGGGATCGCGAAAGGGCCGCGGCCAGGCAAATGATCAGAAGGGTCCGGTTGGCACGCATGGATGCTTGGTGTTTTGTTGCACCAAAGCACCTCCGATCGATCACAAGCCGCCAGCGTTCAATTCATTGGGGGGGAGCACGTATTTTTCACATGTTCGGCCTCGGTCGGCCGGGATAGTTTCGTCACCAAATCCTCACCACATGAACCCCACAACCGAACCTCGTCGCACAATGTTGATCCGCGCCCAAATGCTCTGCTTGGCACTCCTTGCTGCCGGGACAATTGATGCCCAAGTGCTCGATACCCGTAGCTTCAAGATGATGGAACTCGCCCCTGCAACGGAGTACCCTTCTGTATGCAGTACGGAAGTGCGTTGTGCGCAGAAGGACTTCAAGGGTTATTTCTGGGCGGGATCCATAGCCGCCCCAGTCGCTCTTGCGCGCACCAGCGAATTTCTCAGTTGGCAAGCGCTGGAGGACTTGGTCAGGACCGTCGCGCCTGCGTTGGAAAACGATCGGATAGGGGTCAAACTCCACTACGGCCTATCCGTATCCGGAGCAGACTACAACATCGAGCTTGCGGCCGAGGTCGTCAAGATCGATCCACGTAGAGATCCCCTGTACTATGACGTCTCCACGCTGGAGGCGAAAGTCCACCCTATCGGGCCAACAGGGGTTTTCGACCCGGAACAGATAAAGTCGGCTTGGGAGGATGCCGAGCAGAAGCGATACTTAGAGCGCGTCTTCGTGATGCGCAACCGGGGCGGTGAACTTGATGGCCTGGTCAAGGAGTCCGATCATTTAGCCTACCTGCTCAAATGGGAGGACTTGGTCGCCCTTCATGGGAACAACGAAGGCAGCACACACCTGAACATCCATTGCATCGCTGCACCAGTGATCCGCGCCCCCGGGATTGAAGACGACTGGCATCATGATCTCTTGGTCATCTCCGCAAACCATCAAGGAGTGGAGCGCCTCACCGACACGAGGGCTCCAGGGGCGTTGCCCTATCTGGATAAGGCAGCGGACCTTGGCTCTCCGTGTCCACCGTCGTGTGTGCTCGCGCGGTTCTACCGTTACGGGCTGGCACCTCGAACGGGTTGCAAATGCCCGTGACCATTTCGCCTGTCGCTGGTTCTTTTTTCCGCATGTTACTCCTGTTCTCGTTCGCGACTACCCGCTCGCTGGCTCTGCTTGTTACCGCGGCCTTTGCCCTTTGGCAATGGTCCCTTGTCCCTGCACCACGACGGTCGCTTTTCGGGCGTTCGGGGTTGTTGATGGGCGTAGCCATAATCTTGGAGGCAATCGGCATGGTAACAACACTCTACGGCGTTAACAACAGTCTGCTCTATAATCTCTTCTCGCTGTTCGAGTTTCTTTTGATACTCAGCATGCTGACCCTGACGATGCCCGCGTGGAGGGGCCTCGTCGGGGTTGCTTGCGCAGCGGGTGTTCTGGCAATGCTCGGCAACGCTTGGGTGGATAACCCAGTCGATTTCCTGCTTACGGAAGGGATCCTTCTGATGGCGCTAATCCTCTCGGTCCTTCTGCTGGCCGTGCTTTGGCGCTTGGCCGAAACGAGCGACGATCCGTTGCCTCGCGTTCCGGAGTTCTGGTTGTACATGGGTTTCCTTCTCTACTATGGGGGTCTCATCCCGGTGATCGGTATGTCGCGGTACCTCTATGCCGAAAATCCCGCATTGGCGAACCGGCTGTATGTCATCATGCCAGTGCTTTGCATACTTCGCTATGTGCTTACGGCTCTGTCTTGTAGAAAAGAGGCACAGCGCATTCTGCGGGATCTGAATGGATAGCAGCGAACAGGTCATCTTCACAGTTGTCATCGCCACGGTCGTTCTGCTCGCGGTTTTAGGGGTCATGGGCTTTTTGATGGTCGTGAACACAGAGCGGCGACACCGGCATCGGGCAGCCCTCGTAGAACTGCAGCGGAAGCGCGACCAGGAAGTGATCACCGCCGAACGGGAAGCCACGCAACAGACCTTGGGCGAGGTGGGGCGCGAGCTGCATGACAATGTGGGGCAGCTGCTCACCGTGGCGCAGATGGGCCTGGCCGATGTGCTGGACGAAGGTGCGGCCGATCCTCGGTTGCGCGCTGCGCTCGGCGCGTTGGAGGATGGTATCGAAGAGGTGCGCCGCCTGGGCCGCACCTTGAACAGCGATATGTGGCAGCATCGCACCTTCGTGGATGCCGTGAGCGCCGAGGCATCGCGCGTGGAGCGCATGGGCCGTGTGCGCGCGCACTTGCGGATCATCGGTGAGCCAACCGAACTATCGCCGGATACGAAGACCGTTCTCTTCCGCGTGTTCCAGGAGATCATGAGCAACGCGCTGAAACATGCGCACGCCGATACGATCGAGATCACGCTCGATGGTGGTCCACCTTTTGTGCTGCGCATCCGGGACAACGGCACAGGGTTCATGGACGCACAGCGCGCGGTGGGAAGCGGCCTGGCCAACATCCGCCGCCGCTGCGCCTTGATCGGGTTCCGGGCCGAGCTCACCACCGCACCGGGCGCCGGTTGCACGTGGACACTTCAACACCTACCCTCCCATGCCGCATGATCTGGCCCTGGTGGACGACCACCATTTGATGCGCAGCGGCCTGGCCACCATGCTGAACGGCCTGGACGGATACCGCGTGACCATCGAGGCGGCCAATGGCCGTGAAATGATCGAGGCATTGCGCGATGCGCCGCCACCGGCCATCGCCATCGTGGACCTGAACATGCCGGTGATGGACGGCTATGCGACCATCGCCTGGTTGCGCGCCAATGCGCCGGAGATCCTTCCGCTCGCGCTCACCTTCGACGCGGGCGATGACGCACTGGTGCGGGCGATGCGCGCCGGCGCCCGCGGCTTCGTGCTGAAGAACGTGCGGCCCGCGGTTTTCCGCGCTGCGTTGGATTCGCTGATGCTCACCGGCTACTACCACAGTGAGGCGGTGCATGAAAGTTTGATGCAAGGCTTCGGTGCGATGACGCGCGATGAACGCGAACGCGAACGCGTGCTGGCGCAGATCACGCCGCGCGAAATGGAGTTCCTGTTGCTGGTGTGTTCGGAGGATGAGCTCACCTACGAACAGATCGCCGCCGAGATGGGCGTACACCGCCGCACCGTGGACAATTTCCGGATCGCGCTCTTCGAGAAGTTCAACATCAAGAGCAAGACCGGGCTGGTGCTCTTCGCCATGCGCTACGGGTTGTTGAAGCCTTGATCGGCCCCGCGCCGATGCAACGCGACCTTACCGTAGGGCGAACCGCCCCGGGAGCCGTATCCACGCCGCGGACGTTTCGTGCGCCTCCTGCCAATGCTCCTTCAAGGAGCCCTTGCAGGTGTTCATCAGTGCCACGCCGCGCACAACCAGCGAGTCATAGGGATCCTCGCCCCGGCGGTACCAGTGGACCTGATCACCGAAGCGGATCATCATGCGCTCCACACTGGTGTCCTGCACCAGGGGCATGGCCCCCCAATACAATTCGCGGAACACTTTCTCGCAGCTATCGAACGCGGGCACATCCGCTGTTTCGATGTACTGCTGGTCGTCGTGATGGATGAGCAGAAGGTTGGCCACGCACTGCCCCACCTTTTCGTACGCCGCGAGCTTCTTGGTGTACATGGTGCGCTTGAACTCCATCTCCTTTTCTTCCGCGGCTTTGGAGTTGTACTGCCACACCCCTATCACGATGCCGGCCGCCGTGGCGATGGTGCCCGACACTTTCAGTACCACGTCCCATGTTTCCTTGGACCCCCAGGTCCCTGTGGTGTCCTCCGGCGCGGATGTTCCTGGGTCTTGTGGCTTGCTCATCGCACCAGGTAGATGTTGGTGGAACGGTCCATCTTGCCGAAGGACAGGCTGCTCATGCGGAGGCATGCTTCGTGCTCCCCTTCGCAAACCGGCGCCGAGGGGGGCAGCCTCCGCACCTCGTAGGTGATGTCACCGATGGCGATCACCTCACCGCTGCTCGTCCGGGTGATCCTGTAGGGATGACCGGTGTTGAAGGGCCCGGCTTCTCCACAGCCTTCCTCCCGCACGAAGGAGGAGTCGCGGTCGAACGTATAGTAGTGCGGCACGTTCTCACATCCTGAAATGGGTAGCCCCTCGGATCCGATCACGGTCCAGCGAAGTCGCCTCCCTTGGGTAAGCAACCATTCCAACTCGCTACCGCCGGGCAGTGGTCGCTCAAGTTCCACGGTTGGGATCGGCGAACCAGGCACATCGCCTGTTCCGGACGATCGGAGTTCGGCGTATGCGAGACCTTGGGCCTGGGCGCGAAATGCGACCAGCAGGGCGATGAGGAACGCGCAATGTTGCAGTGTGCGGATCATGGTTGTGGGGTTCGGGAGTGGGTGGTGTCCGGCGGGGTGGGTACTTCTCGGTAGAGGTAGATGTTCACGGCGGGGCCAAGGCCTTCCTTCACTTTGGAGAGCCGTAGGCACGAACTCTGTCCGGGGCATCCGGCGTTGCAACTATTGGGTCGGGAAACGCGGTACTTCACGCCGCTGTCCGGAAGTTCCAGCAACGCCTCGCTCGTTCCTTTGGACACTTGGAACTTCTCCTTGCAAAGACTGTCTTCCGTATGGCACGGCTTGCGCAACAGCACCCCGGTGGACCTGTTGAACACCAACCGCTCTATGGTTTGGTCGCACCCCTCCCAGTGGGAACCGTCCGCTTTGCACAAAAGCCAGGTCGAACTTCCACCGGCGGGCATCAACAACTCGTTCACGCGCTTAACGTGGTCCACCGGCGGCGGAGGCGGCGCGGGCGGCGGAGGTGAGGTGGCGGGGGCTTCGTGTGGCGCCGCTCCATCCTGGGCCGTTGCGTGAACGCCGAGCGAGAGCAGGAACAGGATCAGTAGTTGTTTCATGGTGGCTATGGTTGCGCGGTTCGGTCTGTCGGCTTCTTCGGTCGTTCGTTCATGATCGTGGATATCGCGCATCAGTGGAGCTTTCGCAGCACATGATCGACCTCCGGATGACGCAATGCCAGTTGATCCACACTATCACGCATCAAGGCGCTCATGCTCCAACTCATGCTGAACTCAAGTCTGGGCGCTTGGTCGTAGAGGTTGACCGTGATGTACTCGGCCCTTTCTTCAAAGACGCGGTCCAGGTGGGCGGCCAACCGCACGTCGTTGATGTTGGTCTGTGAGGCATAGGTGCCCAGCACGGTGAGGAAGGGCGCGGCGAGATCATTGGCGAGTTCATGTACGCTGCCTTCGTCCTGCACGCGTGGTGGTGCGGAGTTACTTATGTGGACCACGATCGGTCGAAGGCGCTTCAACCATTTTTCCTCGTTCTCCTTTCCATATCGCGCCAGTTCCTCTATACGCAACAGCATTTCGATCGTGGCGCCCGCGCCGCTGTTGTCGAAGTAGCCGCCATCCACGAAGTAGTGCTTGAGCCCGCCCCATTCCAGGAAGCCCGCTGGGCTCACGTACGGGAACCTCGAGCTGAGGACAGCGGCGGTGCTCAGGTGCATGTCCAGGGAATCGGACAATGCCGCGAGCACATCGATGCGCCCGGAAACACGATCCATGGAAACGGAGGAGATCACACCCGGGCGACCATCATCCATGCGCGTGGTGTTGAGGCACAGGATGGGTCTACGTAGCGACTCGGCCTCGGCGAACAGTTCGCGCACCGGCTTTTTCCACAGACCATCGCTCCGCTCCAGGCTCAACTCCAACGCATGCGCCCGGTCGTGCGTGTAGGACGACAGCAGGTTGATGAGATCCGGTCCGAGCATGTGCGCGAGCGTGGTGCTCAACATGTCGCCGCCCAGGGCGAGGGTGTCTCCGAAGCCGTCGTTGGGGAGTGGCCCATCATACGCGCCGGATGCGGCGAGCTGGTAGTAGGATGCTATTCCAACAGCCCCGCCCGATGCACCGCTCAGGCTGAACAACGCATCGCGGAAAACCGTGTCCGAGCGATGCAGCCGCTCCAACACACGGCCTACCCAGTAGCCGCTGCGGCTCGCACCGCCGTCGGCCAACACGAACACGATGGGGATCGCGGTGGTGTCGCTATCGTTCCGCACATGGCGTTGCTTCCAATCATTCCACCGCGCATCGAAGGTGCCGCGCGAAGCCGGTGCATGTTGGGTGCCGATCACGGCAACACGATGATGATCGTCCCGGCGTCCGGAGACGAAGACCACGAACATGAACAGCCCCAGCGCGAAGGGCACACCGGTGCCCCGCGTGAGCCAGGACTGCAAATGGAAGAAGCCGTGCAGCAGCCCCACACTGAACCACGCGACGGCGAAGGCTCCCGCGAACGTTGCTGTCTCGGGTACGGACCAAAGCACGAACAGGAAAGCCACCACCACCGCGCACAACAGATTGAAGTACCAGAAGTAGCGCTTCTCGGTGCTGTAGGGGAGCATCTCCTCCTGCCCTGCCGAGCCTATGTTGCGCTCCCGCGGGAAGAGCCGGTCCAACCAATTCTCCTTCGAGCGGTCGTCGCTCACCTTCTGCTCCTCCGTGTTCAGGGCACGCAGCCACTTGCTGCGCACGTTCACCAACGCGGCGAACACACCTTGCATCAGCGCGATGATGAGCATCGGCCATACGCGGTCGGTGCCGAACAACGCGAGCGCTGCGGCGAGCACGATCAATGCCAGGTGCAAACCCCAGAGGATCGGCATCATCCATTCGGTGCGATCGCCCACGGCACGCATGAAGCGCCACACCACCCAACGGAGCACAAAGAACCACACCAGGTCCAGCGCGATCACCGACCACACCGGGCTTTCCGAAGTCCACACCGTAAGCCCATCGCCCATGCGCACCATACCGACCAGTGCGGCCATGTACGTGCAATGGCCCAGCAGGCGCGGCATCAACTTGCGGATGCGCGGGTGCAAGCGCACGCGCTCCCATAGGGCGAGCGCTCTGAGCCGTGCGCCGTACCAAGTGACGTACGCGAGGAAAATGGTGGAGAGCCCCAGGAAGAACATGCGCCAACCGCTCTCGAACGTCTGCCGCACAATATCCCGCCCCTGCTCCAAATTGATGAAGAGCACATGCAGGATGATCACGACGAGGATCCCCGGCGTGAACACATTGAAGGCCTGGAGCCGGGCACGCCAGGGAAGGAGGTATTGTGTCCTTATCCCGCTGGCCCGCACGGACCGGGAGTGTGAAGGGCGTTGTTGCATGGTGATCGCTGATCTTAAAGGGCGGGTGGTGGTGTCGGCGCCGCCGGTGACGCCGCCTGGGGTGGTGATGCCGGTTCCTTGGCGGCAAGCTGCTCGGCGGCCACACTGCTCCCCACGATCTCGCGGATACGCTCTGGGGTCAGCTGTCCCGGGATATCCTGCTCCACCACCCCTACCACATCTTTGACGTTTTGGTGTCGGGCGAGGGCCACGGTCTCGGGTGTGAGGCCCTGTATGGCCAGATCAACTCCCTTGAAAACATCCACCACCCGATCGGGCTGTTGGGCGAGCGCTTCGGCGAACAGCGGCCAGCGCATCTCCAGGATCGTCCAGCGGGCCAGTGCGTCGGGGTCCACCTTGCGGCGTTCCAAGAGAAGTGACGCCTGGTTCATGCCATAGGCGTTCACAAGCCGCTTCATAGCCCGCGGGTTCGGCTCGAGCAATTCGGCGAACCGCATGAGCCGATGTTCCGTGGCCTCGTGTACCAACGCCGACGCTATGTGAACGGCGCCCGCTTCGCTCAGCGCCTGGGCCTGGGCATGGTCGCCCGCGTTCTTCGCGGTTTCGACCTTGGTGTTGATCTCTTCCATGGAGATGGCGTCCAACACCTCTTCATCGGCCTTTTCGCGCGCCCGCCTGCGCTCCACCAACAGCGCCTCACGTTCGTCGGGCTCCATGGGTTTGAGCAGTTTGTTCCAATAGGCCTCCCGCTCGTCGACACCGATCCGGGGGATGCCCACGGACATCTGGAACATCTTCTCCAGGAAGAGGTGCCCGAGCGGACGTCCGGGTGCGCCGATCGTGCCCGCGAAATCCTTGTACCCTTCCTCGAAGCTCTTGCGGATCCAATCGCGGTCCGAGGCCACGACATAAGCGATGGGGGCACCCTTGAAGAGGGTCTGCACACCCTCCAGTAGCTCCACGACATAGTCGCTTTTGCACCGGTCCAGGTCGTCGATGAACACGATGATGGGTCTGCTCGTAGTGGACACGATGTCCTCGAAGAATTTCTTTATCAGGTCATGCTTGTTCACGCGCATCTCGTCCAATTCCTGTCCGGCTTTCGAAGAGAACAGGGTCGGTGCCTTTAGCAGGGCCGCCGCCGCCCCCACGAGGCCGAGCACGCCGCTGGCGATCTTCATGTCGAGGTCATCGACCCCTCGGTCCCACATCACGACCCCGCCGGCGAGCAGGAAGGCGACCAAGGCCACGGGTTGCGCCCACCGCATCTTGAAATGCCGCCAGTTCCAACGCCACCACGTACCGGTGGACGCATCGGACGCGCTGCGTTTATAGATCGTGCGCAGCAAGGGCCACCACGGGGTGGGCATGCGTTGGTGTTGCCATGCGTTGAACTCCACCACGATCCAATCCTTTTCGGTGATCTTCTCCGCATCCTCCGGTCCCTTCCCCTCGTCCGTGAGTTTGCGTTTGAGGAAGTTGAGCACCGAGGATTTTCCAGAGCCCCAGCGCCCGTGCAAATGCACCATGATCGCACCATTGCGGTTCGGGTCCTTGGTCACGCCTTCGTAAGCCTCCTCAATGCGCATGGCTATCACCTCGGCGAACGCATCGCGACCGAGTTCGTCCACCAACGCCGCATTGTCGTCATAGGTGGGAACGCGCTCGTTGCGCGGGAGGGCGGTCTTGGCCCGCTGATAGAGCTCGAAGGGCGCCCCCTCCGGGCCTTCGGAGTACACTTCGGTGGTGGTGCGTCGCATCCGCTCCCCTAGGCGGGTGCCGAGTTCTGTGGTGTTCTGCGTTCTGAGCAACTCCTCCAGAAGGGCTTCGGTGAAGTGACCTGGCGCGGAAGATGTTTTGTTACCTGCGGCCATGATCATTTCATTTTTCGGGACCGCGTCGTTCTCGGTTCGGGGGTGGCGCCGTGTGGGTGCTTTGGGCCTCCGCCGAACTGTGCACTGCTTTGTCGGTTCCGGTGGTGCGCGGCGAGGGCGTGAGCCCAATGCAGCGGAACACGCGGCCCGGTGGACGACCGGTCATCGGCATACGGCCCACGGCGCGTGCCACTGGACCCGTATGGCGTAGATCATCCGACCGGTAGTTCACCTCCACCCCGTCCACCAGCAGGATCACCTCCGGGAACAAGCCGGTCAACGCGATCCACTCCGCCAGGCGATCCAGATGGAAACCCGAGCTGTTCTCCCCGTCACCCTCCGCACAGAGCAGGAACTCGGAGTTGGTATCCGCATCCGAGAACACCGGACCTGCAGCATAAATAAAGAGGCGGCGAAGGGTCGGGTCGCCCATTACGGCCGCCAGCAGGTTGAAGAGCTGGGTCTCCAGTTGCTGTGCATCGGATCGGGTAAAGTCCTGCTCGGGTGGCGGGAATATGCGGGCGGACGGCAACGCCGGCCCCTTTGCGGACATCAACCATTTCTGAACGGCCAGTACCATCTCCTGCGCCTTGGGGAACACATGCGCCCCCTCGAACTCGATCCGGCCAATGACAAAGGCGAAGTCGGCCCCCGCCTTCCTATGGCCCACTTGTGCCTCGCTCGTGACGCTGGGCAACGGCTGCTCGTCCGTGGGGAGAGGATCCCTGTTTCTGGCCGACGGCCCCCATTGTCCCTCGGACCGATCGTCCGATCCGGCCGATCGGCTCTTGGGCACATCATTCGGAAGTGTTCCTTCCCGGGGTTCGGGCTTCAAGAAAGTTGAGTGGACATGGCCTACCCTCTTCTCACCGCCGACCTCTGCGGTCACCTGCGACCATCCCTCTTTGTCGGGCCCACCCAATAGGGTCGCACCCGTGGCTTGGGGAAGCTTTGTTACCACCCCATGTTCACTACCCGGTCCCGACCGCAAGGAGGTTTGGCCCGAGGTCGTTCTGTATCGTTGTTCTGTGGGCGCGCTCATCGCAATGTGTGCGGTCGTTCATCGTTGGGATGGGGCGGTATGCATCACCATGGCTCTTTTCTCAGCGGACCCGCTGATGGGGCGCCTGGCTCCGGTGCGAACGTGTCGCGGACGCGTTCATACCTCCACCCCATAGGTCTCGGTAAAGGCCGCTTCAGCATAGGCCCTGCTGGCATAGGCGAAGCCCTTGTCGCCCCATATTGTGGTGCCCCAACTATTGCGCACAATGAAGTGCTCTGGTGTATAGCCGACCAAGCAGACCGCATGGCCGCCCAATTGATCGCTCGCGCGATACCTGACCAGCTTGCCTCGGGTCTCTTTCGCCTCCATGAAGGTGTTGTCGCAGTCCAGGCGCGCGAGGATCGGGCCGTTGGTGGCGATCCAGCGACGCCACGCGGACGGGTCGCGGCCAAGGTTGAAATAGCGCATGATCTTGCGTTCCGAGGCGATCGCGTAGAAATCCTCCGTCTCACCGGCGTAGAGGCGGCCGCGGCCGAAGGGGAGCACGCTGTCCAGCACCGCACCGTACTTGCGGGACACATCCAGCGCGGCTTTTAGGCTGGTTCCGTCCGCGTCGATGAAAGACGTCGGTGCATCTGTGAATTCATCGATCTCCTTGGCCGCCATCCAAGTGAACCGGGTGCTGAGGCGCCTGTTGTTCGCCAACCGTTGGGCCTTGACGAAGTGCCATCGCAATACCCCCTCCGCACATGCCCAGCCCACGCAAGAGCCTGTTTCACCTTGGTCGCCGACCTCCCACCAGGGTTCGCGCAGATCTTTGCTCTTCGGCAATGCGGCTCGAGCCCGCAACGCACCAACACGGTCCGCCGTGAGGGTGGTCCAGTCCTTTTCTGTGCCCTGGGATGGCATACAGTTCAAAATGCGCTCCCGGGCGAGTTGTTTCTTGGCCATGGTTCGGCGAGGTATGTCAATACAAAGCACCATAGTGACTTGGCAGAGGACAAGGGTACTTTACACGGGTAGCCCCCGTGAGTTTTCACGGGGTCGTTCCTCCGTTCGCGGTTTTGCAAGGCGCCTCAAAACCTTGCGCTGGCACCTATCTTCGGGCTTCATCCCCCCTACCCCATGGCACGCGCTCTTTTGCTCTCGCTCACGCTCGTATGCTCCCTACCCTCGATGGCCCAGAACGGCTTCACCCTCACCACCGACATCGGAGGGCAGGCCTCCATGCGCGAGGTTTACAACGGCTTCGGATGCTCCGGCGAGAACCGCAGTCCGCTGCTCAGTTGGAGCGGCGCGCCGGAGGGCACACAGAGCTATGCGGTAACGATGTACGATCCCGATGCGCCCACCGGTAGCGGATGGTGGCATTGGGTGGCTTTCGACCTGCCCACCACCACCATGGGCCTGCCCGCCGGAGCAGGCACTCCCGGCATGCCGGGCATGCCCGGCAGCGCGGTCCAAAGCCGCACCGATTTCGGGGGCTTCGGCTATGGCGGCCCCTGCCCTCCTCCCGGCCACGGCCCGCACCAGTACATCATCACGGTGTATGCCGTGAAGACCGACAAGCTGGGCCTGGACCAGAACGCATCCCCGGCGACGGTGGGCTACACGCTGAACAGCCAAATGCTGGCCAAGGCGAGCGTGGTGTTCTATTACGGCCGTTAGCGCTAGAGCAACCTGTCTGGTGGTCCCCGCCGTGTGCGCCGCTATCTTTGCTGCCTGATGTTCAGGCGAATACCAAGCTCTACGCCACAATGGGTTGTGGAAAACGGTCAGTCCGCCCACAACCCGCGTCAATACCCTGAAGATCAGATCTTATCCACGATCGTTCCACGTGGAACACACCGGGTTATGAACATATCCATTACCCGCCCATGAGCACCCCTGATGCCTATGATGTGGTGGTGGTGGGCGCGGGACATGCCGGGTGCGAAGCGGCGGCTGCGGCCGCGAACCTTGGGTCGCGCGTGCTGCTTGTGACCATGAATATGGGCGTGATCGGGCAAATGAGTTGCAACCCGGCCATGGGCGGGGTGGCTAAAGGCCAGATCGTGCGCGAAGTGGATGCCCTGGGCGGCTACAGCGGTATTGTGAGCGACCGCAGTATGGTGCAGTTCCGCATGTTGAACCGGAGCAAGGGGCCCGCCATGTGGAGCCCTCGAACCCAGAACGATCGCGCACGCTTCGCGGAAGAGTGGCGCCTGATGCTGGAACGCACCCCGAACGTCCACTTCTGGCAGGATATGGTGGCCGAGTTGATAACCGAACCGAGCGGATCGGGAAAGCGACGGATCACCGGGGTACGCACTGGCCTCGGCATGGTGATCCCCTGCCGGTCCGTGGTGCTTACAAGTGGCACCTTCATGAACGGGGTGATGCACATCGGCGAGCGCCAGATCGGGGGTGGCCGGGCTGGCGAAAAGGCCAGCAAAGGCATCACCGAACAGCTCGTTCAACTCGGCTTCGAAGCGGGCCGGATGAAGACCGGTACCCCGCCCCGCGTGGATGGTCGCAGCATCGACTATTCGGTACTGGAGGAGCAGCCGGGGGACCCGGTCCCTGGCAAGTTCAGCTACCTCCCCATCACCGAGGCACCGAAGGAGCAGATGAGCTGCTGGATCACCTACACGAACGCCGAGGTGCATGACATCCTGCGGACCGGCTTCGACCGCAGCCCCATGTTCTCCGGTCGCATCCAAGGCCTTGGGCCGCGCTACTGCCCAAGCATCGAGGATAAGATCGAACGGTTCTCGGACAAGGAGCGCCATCAGATCTTTGTGGAGCCGGAGGGGTGGGATATCATTGAGACCTACATCAACGGCTTTAGCACCAGCTTGCCCGAGGAGGTCCAACTGGCCGCGCTTCGAGCCCTACCTGGTTTCGGCAAGGCCCGGATGTTCCGACCAGGCTATGCGGTGGAATACGACTACTTCCCCCCCACCCAGCTAACGCACAGCCTGGAAACCAAATTGGTGGACGGTCTCTATTTCGCGGGGCAGATCAATGGCACCACGGGCTACGAAGAGGCGGCGTGCCAGGGCCTGATGGCCGGCATTAATGCCCACCTCGGGCTGAACGAAAAGGAGCCCTTTGTACTGCGCCGGGATGAGGCGTACATCGGGGTGTTGATCGACGACTTGATCACCAAGGGGACCGAAGAGCCCTACCGCATGTTCACCAGCCGGGCCGAGTTCCGGATCCTGCTACGCCAGGATAATGCGGACATCCGCTTGACGCCTCGAAGTCATACGCTTGGATTGGCACCCGCCGATCGTTTGAGGCGGGTGGAGCAGAAACAGGCGTTCGCCGATCAACTAACGCGCGAAATGCAAGCGGAGGGCATAGCGCCGGAGGTGGCCAATGATGTGATCGTTCCACGTGGAACATCGCCCGTGAAGCAGCGCACAAAACTGTACGACCTTCTGCTTCGTCCACAGCTTTCTTTCAATGACCTAGTGTCGATGTCTCGCCGGATCGTGGAGCTTTCCGACCTGTTCGAAGACCTACGGGACGAGGTGATCGAACAGGTGGAGATCAACGCGAAGTACGACGGCTATTTGGAGAAGGAACGCGACATGGCTCACAAGCTCACCCGGCTGGAAGATGTTCCCCTCGACTTGGAGATGGACTACGCGCGCCTCACCTCCTTGTCCATGGAAGCGCGTCAAAAGCTCGATAGGGTGCGACCAAACACCCTGGGACAAGCCTCCCGCATAAGCGGAGTTTCACCCGCCGACCTTAGCGTGCTGATGGTCTACCTTGGCCGCTAGAACCTATTGATCGTTCCGCGTGGAACAGACCCCTCTCGAGACCCTTTCCGGTTGCCCGCTTTGCCGTTCCGCAGCGATACGAACCGTGCTTACGGTGAAGGACCACTCGATCAGCCAGGAGTGGTTCACCCTGCAGGATTGTGAGGCATGCGGCTTCCGCTTCACGAACCCGCGGCCGGAAACCGCCCGGCTCGGAGCATACTACAAAGGGGAGAACTACATCTCGCACAGCAACTCCAGGCGCTCGTTCACCGATCGGCTGTACCAGCTCGCGCGCACGGTGGCCTTGCGGGGCAAATATGCCCTGATCAAGGCCCATCAGCCCCATGGCAAGGCCCTCGATGTCGGCTGCGGCACGGGGGAGTTTCTGGCCTATTTAAAGAGCCGCGGCTATCTCGTAACCGGGGTTGAACCGGACTTGGGCGCTCGGGAATCCGCCATCGCCAACCACAGCCTGGAGGTACTACCAGGGATCGATGCCGTTCCCGCACGCGGCCAATTCCAGGTGGTTACCCTTTGGCATGTCTTGGAACACCTTCCTGAGATCAGAGGGACCTTCAAAAAATTGCACGCACTTCTCTCCGATCAAGGCCTTCTAGTGATCGCCGTGCCCGACCGCGGAAGCTGGGATGCGGGGCACTATGGTCCCTACTGGGCAGCGTACGACGTGCCCAGGCATCTCTCACACTTCCGTCAGCAGGATGTGAAAGGCTTACTGCGTCAACATGGTTTCGACCTCATTCGGATGCGTGGTATGTCCCTGGACGCTTTCTATATCGCCATGTTGAGCGAGCGGTACCGGGGCGCCTCTTGGGGGGGTGCCCTGACCAAGGGCATTTTGCTCGGGGGCTGGAGCGATCTGCTCGCCTTCCTTCTGAACCGTCCGAATTCGAGCTCGCTCTATATCGCCCGAAAGACCCCTCTTTGAGGAGGCTGTTTATTTCGCCTTTCCCGCGATCGGGCCCCTTCCATAGTACATCACCTAAGGCGCATCGGCGTTCGTGGCCCCTGGATGGGATTTGGAGGTCGTGTGTGAGCGCGACCTATAGCGCTGTTTATCAGAGCATTATGGGCATTCGGCACCAAAATATCATCGAAACCAGCCGAATAGCGCCCAGAGCCGGACGAGCAGGCCACCAGAGTACCTTTGCGGCCCGAAAAAAGGACGCCATGAGCAAGACCCTGGTCGCACCGAACCACCCCATCGCTGATGTGCTGAAGGGGCTCGGCCTCTCCGAAGAACACAGCGGCATCAGCACGGGCAATGCGTGGCCCACTGGAAAAGGGGAAAGGATCGCCTCGTTCTCGCCTGTTGACGGCTCTCTGATCGGCACCGTACGCGGCGCCGACCGCGCCGAATACGATGCTGCCGTGGTGTGCGCGCAGGATGCGTTCCACGCATGGCGTGCCTGGCCAGCGCCAAAGCGCGGTGAGGTGGTGCGCCAATTCGGCGAAGAGCTTCGCAAGCACAAGGCCGACCTCGGCAAGCTGGTGAGTTATGAGATGGGCAAAAGCTACCAGGAGGGGCTCGGCGAGGTGCAGGAGATGATCGATATCTGCGACTTCGCCGTGGGGCTTTCACGCCAACTGCACGGTCTCACCATGCACAGCGAACGACCCGAGCACCGCATGTACGAGCAGTGGCATCCTGTGGGCCTGGTGGGGATCATTTCGGCGTTCAACTTCCCCGTCGCCGTGTGGAGTTGGAACACCGCGCTCGCATGGGTTTGTGGCGACGTCTGCCTGTGGAAGCCGAGCGAAAAGACGCCTCTATGCAGCATCGCCTGTCAGCGGATCATCGCACAGGTGTTCGCGCGCAACGGCGTTCCTGAAGGGGTGAGCGTGATCGTGAACGGCGGACGTGAAGTGGGGGAGTGGTTGAGCCACGACGCCCGCATCCCGTTGGTGAGCGCCACCGGAAGTACCCGTATGGGCAAAGCGGTGGGCGCCTCGGTGGGCGAACGTCTCGGCCGCGCACTGCTCGAGCTGGGCGGCAACAACGCGATCATCATCAGCGACAAAGCGGACTTGGACATGTCGTTGATCGGCTGCGTGTTCGGCGCCGTAGGTACTGCCGGCCAGCGCTGCACCTCCACACGCCGCCTCATCATCCACGACAAGGTCTACGAGGCGTTCAAGCAGAAGCTTGTCAAAGCCTACGGCCAGTTGCGCATCGGGGATCCGCTCAACGAAAAGAACCATGTCGGACCATTGATCGATACAGCCGCCGTCACGCTCTATCAGCGCGCGCTGGATGCCGCCAAAGTGCAGGGCGCCCACATCGCGGTGGAAGGCGGCGTGATGACGGGCGCCGGTTACGAAAGCGGTTGCTACGTGAGACCTGCGATCGTGGAGGCCACGCCCGATATGCCGATCGTACAGGAAGAGACTTTCGCGCCGATCCTCTACCTGCTGCGCTATTCCGGGGATATCCACGAAGCGATCGGGATCCAGAACAATGTGAAGCAGGGCTTGAGCAGTGCGATCATGACCCTGGACCTGCGCGAGGCGGAGCGTTTCCTGAGCGCGGCGGGCAGTGATTGCGGGATCGCGAACGTGAACATCGGTACCAGCGGCGCGGAGATCGGAGGCGCCTTCGGTGGCGAGAAGGAAACCGGCGGTGGCCGGGAGAGCGGCAGCGACGCGTGGAAGGCCTATATGCGCCGCCAGACCAACACGATCAACTACGGCACCACGCTCCCCCTGGCCCAAGGCATCACGTTCGGTCTCTAGCCTTCCCCAGGTTAAGCCCCTTCGGTCAGGCTCTGCGTTCCCTGACGGCTACATTCGCCTCCTATGCTCCATCCCTTCTTTGTTCGCGCTCTTTTGTTCGCACCTGCCGCCTTTCTTCTTGGCTGTGGTGCGCCGAGCGGGAAGCCGCTCGGCCCGCGCGAGGGGCCGTGGCATCTCTCGTTGGACCTGAACGGTGAGGAGCTGCCTTTCCTCTTCGATCTGGAACGCGACAGCGCGGGCTGGCGCATGGTGGTGCATAACGGGGAGGAGCATATCGTTGTGGACGACCTGTTGATGTACAAGGATTCGGTGCGCGTGCGCATGCCTTTGTTCGATTCGGAGTTCCGCGGTGCTCTGCTGAACGATTCCACCATCACGGGTCAGTGGCACAACTACCTCAAGGGTCCTGATTACCGAATCGGTTTCGTAGCACGCGCGGGTCGCACCCCGCGCTTCGGTCCCTCCGTGGCCAGCAACGCCGAACTGAGCGGTCAATGGGAGGCACACTTCAGCCCCGGGACCGCCGATGCGTACGACGCCTTGGGTATATTCCAACAGAAGGACGGCCGCGTGACAGGCACTTTTGGCACCGAGACCGGTGATTATCGCTTCCTGGAGGGTGTAGTGGACGGCGACTCGCTGAAGCTGTCCTGCTTTGACGGTTCGCACGCGTTCCTCTTCAAGGCCCTATTGCGCAACGACAGTTTACTGGGCCGCTATTGGAGCGGCACCCACTGGCAGGAGCCCTGGGTCGCGGTGCGTAATCCCGCTTTCCACTTGCGCGATCCGGATTCGCTCACTTTCCTCAAGGAAGGATACGATATGGTCGACTTCAGTTTCCCCAGCATCGATGGGGGAGCGGTTTCGCCCAAAGACGCGCGCCATGCGGGCCACGTCATGATGGTGCAGGTAATGGGCAGCTGGTGCCCCAACTGCGTGGATGAGACCCTGCTGTTGGACGAGATGTACGCCAAGTACCACGACGCGGGTCTCGACGTGATCGCCATCGCTTTCGAGAAGTACGAGGATGAGCCCCGTGCCATCGCGGCGTTGAGGCGCTTTCGCGACCAACTCGAGGTGAAGTACGACATCCTGTACGCTGGATCGGCCAACAAGGAGATCGCTGGTGCCAAGCTGCCCTTCCTGGACCATGTAATGAGCTATCCCACCTGCATCTTCATCGATCGGGCGGGCAAGGTGCGGCGCATTCGAACCGGCTTTTACGGGCCGGGCACAGGAGAGCACTATGCGCACTACAAGCGCAACCTCGATGCGTTCCTGCAGCACCTCCTGAACGAGCCCGTCGCCACCCCCGTCACCCAAGTCGGCGGCTGAAGCCCTACTGGCTTCCTTCAGGGCGGTCCACTACGATGCGCTGCTCCCGGTTGGCCAGTTCCCACGCCGTGTAGAACACGAGCCGGGTACGCTGTTCCAGCAGGTCCGGGAGGATCTTCTCCACTTCATCGCCCGGGCCGTGATAGTCCTCATGGACACCGCTGAAATAAAAAATGGAGGGGACCCCCTTCCGTGCGAAGTTGTAGTGATCGCTGCGGTAGTAGAAGCGGTTCGGATCGTCCTTCGCATTGAAGGTGTAGTCCAAGTGGAGCGAGACATAATTCGCGTTCGCTTCCTCGTTGATCGCATGGAGTTCGGTGCTCAACCGGTCGCTCCCGATCACATACACATAAGAAGGGCCTGATGCGTGCGCGCTGTCGCGCCGCCCGATCATGTCGATGTTAAGGTCCGCGATCGTGTTCTCCAGAGGGAACACGGGCGCATCGCTGTAGTACTCCGAACCCAACAGGCCTTTCTCTTCCGCGCTTACGGGCATGAACAAGACACTCCGGCGCGGGCCGTGACCCTCCGCCTTCGCCTTTGCGAAGGCCTCGGCCATCTCCAACAACGCGACCGTTCCTGAGCCGTCGTCGTCCGCCCCATTGTATACTTCGTCGCCGTCCTTGCCGATGTGATCGTAGTGCGCGGTGACCACCACCAGTTCTTCCCTCTTGTCCGAGCCCTCGATGTAGGCCAGCACGTTCTCGCTCCGCAATTTGCTCGTGAGCGGTGAGACACGGAACGCGATCTCCGTGAGCGCGTTCTTGCTGTACCGTGCCTTGCGGGCTTTGCGCTTGGCCTTCTTCGCGTCCGTTCCTGCCGCGGCCAACAGCGCATCGGTGAACTCCGGACCAGTGAGCATCACTTGCATCCCACTGCTCGCTGCGGCGGGCTCCTTCCGTGCGAGTTGCATCCTGGGGCTGCTTATGTAGTGCGCATAGTTGACGCGCAGCGTACCATAGTTGGATGTGCTGAACAGCAATGCCACTGCTCCGGCTCTTTCCGCAGCGCCGCTCAACAGGCTCATTCGGGCCATGATATCCGCAGCCGGCACGTTGCCGCCGACCTTCGGGTCTTCGCCACTATCCAAGTAGAGCACAACCTTCCCCTTTAGGTCCAGTCCGGAGAAAGGCTCCGGCCCCATCGTTCGTTCCGCCACGACCACCAGGTCGTTCACCTTCACATCGCTGTTCAGTTTCTCATTGAAATAGAACTGCCCCTCCATGAAACGGTAGGGCCGCTCCTTGTGGAAGACCACGATCCCTCCTGGACGGCGTACTTCCAGATCGAACGGCTGGAAATAACCTTGTTCCAATCCACGCGCCTCCGCGTTCGGGACCGCCGGAATTCCGAAGGAGGCGAACTGCTCGCGCAGGTATTCGGCCGCCATCTTCTGCCCCTTCATGCCGGCCTCACGCCCTTCATACGCATCGCTGGCGATCACACCAAGGTGACGCATCAGATCATTGGACGATATGGTGTTCGCGTAGTGCATGCGAACACTGTCCGTTTGGGCATGGACCAGGCCGACCCACAGGGTCCCGGCGAGCAGGAGCGAACGATAGTAGCGCATGGTTGGTGATCAGGGTAACGCTTCGATCTTCAACACACGTCGTTGGTGACGGCCTCCCTCGAAGCGGGCCGCAAGGAACGCATCCACAATGGCGACCGCCTGATCTTCCGTAATGAAGCGCGCGGGAAGCGCCAGCACATTGGCATCGTTGTGCTCGCGGGCCAATGCGGCCACTTGTGGTTCCCAAGCCAGTGCGGCTCGGATGCCAGCATGCTTGTTGGCTGTGATGTTGACCCCGTTCCCACTTCCGCATATCAGCAGGCCCAGTGCTCCTGTGTTGTTAAGAACACCCTGGGCTACCGCATGCGCGAAATCCGGGTAGTCCACGCTGTCCTTCACATGCGTGCCTTTGTCCATGACCTCAAGCCCAAGTGATTTCAGATGCTCCTTCAAGTGATGTTTGAGATCTACCCCGGCATGGTCGCTGCCTATCAGGATCTTGGGTGCCATGGTCCAAAGATACCCTCCCACCACCTCATTGAGGTTGTGAACGATCGGGCCTCCCATGGTGCTCAGATCATGTTCACCCTTGGTGGTAACACGATACGAGCACAAGTTGCTCACGATCCCATACGTACCGTGATCGTCAACAGCAAGATATTCTTACCCCCATGCTTTGCACGAGGATCCCACCTGAAGGTCGAGGCATTGGTCTGGGATATTGCGAACACCGGGTTCACCTGATCGTTGTGCACGATCGTGCGTTCGCTTCTTATATCTCAACAAGTCCGGGGGGTCGCGTACCGATCCGAACAGCGCGATCGTTCATCGCTTGTGAAGTACTTTTGATAAGCCGTCTATCCTAGTGCTCCAACCACTGATCATCAACCCTTTCAACAGCTCTTATCATTACATCTATTCCTTTTAAGAAGTTAATGATGAATACAAGGATGATAAGTCGAGCATGGGCCATGGCGGTAACGGCATGCACATTTGCATCGGTCGCTCCGGCCCAGGAAGATGGCCCCGCACGATATCTCTATCCCAACGGTCAGGTTAGTAGTGAGGGTGTCTTGGTGAACGGTAGGCCGGAAGGATATTGGAGGACCTACTACGAGACGGGCACATTGCGCTCCGAGGGGAACAGGAAGCGTTTCGAGCTGGATAGTATTTGGAAATTCTACGCGGCTGAGGGTTGGGTCACTACGACGATCACTTATGCGCAGGACAAGAAGAACGGCCCCCAAAGGAAGTACAGCAGCGACGGGGTGTTGCTGAGCGAGGAATTGTTCTCCAATGATCTGAAGGAAGGTGAGAGCCGATACTACCACCCGAACGGCGCGGTGCAGAAGGTCGTCCCCTTCGTGGCCGGCAAGGAAGAGGGGAGGGGATTCGAGTACGCGGAGGACGGTCGCCTAGTGGGTTTGCTCACCTATGGCGGGGGTATGCTAAGGAGAAGGGAGACGATAAATAAGCTGGACGCGAACGGTTGGAGGCAGGGCCCTTGGAAGGAGTTCTACGCCAATGGAAAGGTGCGTTGGGAAGGCACTTTCGTGGATGATAAGCGACAAGGTATTTTCAAGGAGTACGATAGCAACGGCAGCCTCAAGGAAATGGTGAAGTATGACCAGGACCTTGTCGATGTGGGATCACGAGCGGCCATGACGCTCACCATCAAGAACACGTACCACACCAATGGCAAAGTGGCCAGTATTGGGAGTTACAGTAAGCAAGGGACTAAAGAGGGACTTTTCCGTGAGTTCGATGAGCAGGGGAGCGTTCGTTCCGCAGCGATCTATGCGGAGGACCGTCTATTACGCGAAGGCTCGGTGGATGAGCGGGGCGCGCCGCAGGGAAAATGGGTGGAGTATTACGCGACCGGAGAGAAGCGCGCGGAGGGGGAATACAAGGATGGTAGAAGGGAGGGAGAGTGGACCTTTTTCCATCGGAGCGGTGCGGTGGAGCAAAAGGGGCGTTACCAGACAGGTCTAGCACAGAACACCTGGAGGTGGTTCTACGAGAGCGGCAAGCTGCACCGGGAGGAGAATTACCGCAAAGGCAAAGAGGACGGGGCCGCCGTGGAATATGATGAGGAAGGGGTGGTGATCACCCAGGGGGAGTACATCGACGGTCGCAAAGAAGGTGCTTGGACCTACGAGGTCGGGGACCACTCCGAGAAGGGATCTTACAAGGACGGCTTGAAGGAAGGAGAATGGGTGCATACCTATGCGAACGGCAGGAGGAGCTTCGAGGGTGATTTCGTGAACGGAGAGCCCAACGGAAGGCATCGCTGGTGGTGGCCGAACGGACAGATCAAGCTGGAAGGCCGTTATGCGGTAGGTCTGGAGCAAGGCGATTTTGAACACCACGCCCCGGATGGCACCTTGCTGCTCACAATCCGCTACAAGGACGGGGCGGAGATCCGCATTGACGGCGAAAAGGTCCCTCCCCCGTTCGAACCCGGAGGAGAGGGGATCCCTTGACCGCTGAACACCGCTATCGGCGCGGCATGCGTAAGTTCGGGGCGATGAGCGCCACCAGGCCGCGTGAGCAGGATAAGGAAGTGGAGCTGGCCAAGGCTTACCTATCCATCAAACAACAGTACGAGGACCTGGTGAGCCGGAACATGGCCGGGGTCTTTCGCACGACCATGGATGGCCGGTTTCTGGAATGCAACGCCTCCATGGCCCGCATACTGGGATTTCCCGATGAAGAGACACTGATGAAGCAGCCGGTCTCCGCGCTCTATTTCGATATGCGCGATCGCGATATGTACCTGGCCGAGCTGCTCGAGAAGGGACATCTGATCAACCATACCGTACAGCTACGGCACGCCAATGGACAGGTGGTGCATGCCATGGAGAACGTGCATGTGAACCGGCAGAAAGGAAAGCCGGACACCATCGAAGGGACCCTGATCGACACCACGGCCTTGATCAAGGCCGAAATGGAACAACGAGCGCTCCTGGACAACTACCGGCGTTTGGTCGAGCGCATCCGCGACGGGATCATGATCGTGCAACGGGGTCAAGTGCGCTATGCCAACCCCGCCGCCGATGCACTGGTGGACGGCCCCTTGACCGGTAAGGACCTCGAACAACTGCTCCATCCCGAGGATCGGGGAGCGTGCGCCGAGTTGTTCCAAGAGGCCGAGCGGAACGGCAAGTCGGGGCCTATGGAATTGCGGTTCGGCGGTACTGCAGTCACCTGGCATGAGCGGCTGGTGGAAGCGTCCGCCACATTCCACGAGGGGGCGCCGGCCATTCAGATAGGGCTGCACGATCCCGGTCCCGAAAGGGCCCTGATGCGGGAAAGGATGCGCGCCCAAATGGCCGAGGAGGTGAACCTTGTTCTCCGCCAGGAGATCAACGAGCACCGTCGCACGCAGGCACAATTGCATCGGTCGCGACGTTTCGCGCGTAGTCTGGTGGACAGCTCCCTGGACATGATCATCGCGGTGGACGGCGAGGGGCTTATCACCGAGTTCAACCCTGCCGCCACCATCAAATTCGGATTTGAGGCCGAAGAGGTCCTTGGTCGGCCCTCCAGGCAACTTTATTCCGATAATGGCGAGTACGGCCGCATACAGGAGGAGCTTAACGCCCATGGCGCCTTTGCCGGTGAAGTGCGCAACGTGGACCGCAATGGCCGCGAGTTCCTCTCGTTCCTGGCCGCCTCGCGCCTGTACGACGAGTCCGGAGAACTACTGGGATCCATGGGCGTAAGCCGCGACATCACGGCGATGAAGCGGGATGAGGAAGCGCTCCGGGCCAGTGAGGAACGGTACCGCGACCTTTTTGAGAACGCAATGGACCTGATCCAAAGCGTGGATCAAGACGGAAGGATCGAATACGTGAACGATTCCTGGAAGCGGACCCTCGGGTACACGGACGAAGAGGTGCGCGGATTGACGCTGAAAGAGGTGGTGCATCCCGATCATCTCGCCACCTTCGAGGAACGTTTCCGCCGGGTCATGGCCGGTGAAACCGTCGAGCGTATCAGTACCGTATTCCTCGCCAAGGACGGACGATCCGTGCGTGTGGAGGGTACGACCAACTTGCGCCGGGTAGGTGGTCGTCCGTCCGCCACCCGCAGCATTTTCACGGACGTCTCCCACGTGCATGCGGCACGGCGGAAGGTGGAGGAGCACGAAGCCAAGTTGCGCGCCCTCTTCGAAAGCAGCGATCATATGTTCTGGACCGTGGACCACCGCATCGCCCTTACCTCGTTCAACCGCGGCTATGCGGACATGATCGAGCGCCTGCACGGATCACGACCAGAGGTGAACAACGCGCCCGACGAGCCTCGTAAACAATTCGCAAGCCCCGAGTACCATGCCTTTTGGGAAGCGAAATACGCGGAAGCGTTCAGAGGTCGGCCCCTGCGCTTCGAAACCGAACTGCATGATGCCAAGGGCCGATTCGTCAGCAACGAGATCTTTCTGAGCCCGGTGTTCGATGCGGACGGATCGGTGAAGGAGGTTTTTGGCGTGGGCCACGAGATCACCGAACAAAAACTGGCCGAACGCATCGTTCGCGAACAAGCCGCCCGCTTGACGGCGATCTTCGAGAATTCGGCGAACATGATGGTCTGGACGCTGGACAATGCGTTCCGGATCACCTCGCTGAACGACCACTTCCGCGACAGCAGCCAGGAGGCCTTTGGCTACACCCCGGTCATTGGTGACGCCTTTCTGGACCACATGCTCGAACGGTTGGCGAGCAAGGTGCGCCGCACGGTGCGTGCCCATTATGAAGCGGCCATGAAAGGACGCCCCCAACAGTTCGAAGTGGAGCTTCTGGACAATAGTGGCGACTCGCGCTGGGTGGAGAATTTCCTTAACCCGATCAAAGTGGATGGCGAGGTGCGCGAGATCAGCTGTCTTGCCTATGGCATCACCGAGAAGAAGTTGGCCGAACACCAACTGCGGGAAAGCCTGAACGAGAAGGAGGTGTTGTTGAAAGAGGTACACCACCGGGTGAAGAACAACCTGCAGGTCATAAGCAGTATCCTGAACCTACAAACCGCCTACGTAGGAGAAGACAAACGAATGCTGGACCTGATCCATGAGAGCCAGGACCGCATTCGCTCCATGAGCTTCATCCACGAGAGCCTCTATCAGACGAAGAACTTCAGCAGCGTCGACCTGGCCAGCTACATCGAACGCCTTTCTCGGAACCTGGTGATGAGCTACAGCGTGAGCGGTAAAGTGGCTTTGGAGACCGACCTGGAGCGCGTGGACCTGACGCTCGATCAAGCCATCCCCTGCGGGCTCATACTCAACGAACTGATCAGCAATGCCCTGAAGCATGGCTTTCCAGATGGGCGTGCGGGTACCATCCACATCGGACTTCGCTGCAAGGATGATCGCGTTCGGATAGAATTGGCGGACGACGGGGTGGGTATGCCGAAAGACCTCGACCCGGACACACAAGGAAGCCTGGGTCTTCAGTTGGTACATACCCTCATCGACCAGCTCGACGCCACCTTGGATCGACCAATTGGACCTGGGGTTCGGTATTTCCTTACTTTTGAACGTATCAAGTAGAGATCGGCGATGGCACAGACCAATGTCCTGGTGGTAGAGGACGAGAGCATCGTGAGCAAGGACATTCAGCACAGCTTGAAGAAGCTGGGCTACAACGTCGTAGGCGCGGCTTCCACAGGAGAACAGGCAGTGAAGCTGGCGGTGGATACCCAGCCGGACATCATCCTCATGGACATCATGCTCAAAGGGGAGATGAACGGGATCGAGGCGGCCACCCAGATCCGCCAGGAGACCAACATCCCTGTGATCTTCCTCACCGCATACGCCGACGAGAGCACGTTGAGCAAGGCCAAAGTCACTCAGCCCTACGGCTATATCATCAAGCCGTTCAAGGAGATCGACATCCATACGTCGATCGAGATGGCACTTTACAAGCACAAAAAGGAGGCGGAGGTGTTGAAGGAGCGCGACCTGCTATTCTCCTTGGTGGAGAACCAGGGCGGCACCAATGACCTGCTCTTCGTGAAGAGCAACAGCCGGTTGGTGAAGCTGCG
Source organism: Flavobacteriales bacterium (assembly GCA_017987895.1). Lineage (GTDB taxonomy): Bacteria > Bacteroidota > Bacteroidia > Flavobacteriales_F > PHOS-HE28 > PHOS-HE28. Next base: position 60,361 of record JAGNSU010000001.1, read on the forward strand.
TATCAGCGACATTTACTACATCGAGGCGCTGAAAGACTATGTGGTCATCAATACCCTGAGCGCGCGGTACACCGTCCATAGCACAATGAAGGACATCGAAGGCAAATTACCCGAGAACGAGTTCGCGCGGGTGCATCGTTCCTTCATCGTACGGATCGATAAGATCGTGGCCATCGAGCAGCCCAATCTCATCCTGGAGAACGACAAAAAGGTGATCCCCGTGGGAGGCAGCTACAAGGATGAGCTGGCCAAGCGCCTGAAGCTGGTGTGATACCAGCCCCGCCGAAACCTTTTCGCTAGCGGCGTTTCCCTTTTTTCGACGGACGGCTCGTCGTGTTCCTCTTATCCGCACGCTTCGGCGCACTGTTCCGGCGCTCGAATTTTCCCGAGGTTGTGACCGGTTCGGCACCCTCTAGCATGAACGCCACGGTGCGGCGGTCCATGTCGACGCTTCGGATGGTCACCGTGAGTTCATCACCCAGCCGGAACTTGCGCCCGGTGCGTTGCCCCACCACACAATATCGCTCCTGATCGAAGCGGTAGACGTCCCCGGGCAGTTCGCGCAGCCCGATCATGCCCTCGCATTTGTTCTCGCGCAGCTCCACATAGACGCCCCACGCGGTGATACCGCTTATGATCCCCTCGAACGACTGGCCGATCCGGTCGCGCAAGTACTCGGCTTGTTTGTAACGGATGCTGGCCCGCTCCGCATCGCTGGCCCGTTTCTCCATGTTGCTGCTGTGCTTGCAACTCAGGTCGAGCGAGCCTTTGTTCAGGTGGGCGCCGCCGTTCAGGTAGTGCGCCATGGCCCGGTGGACCAAGAGATCCGGATATCGGCGGATGGGGGAGGTGAAGTGCGTGTAGTGCTCGAAGGCCAATCCGTAGTGCCCGATATTCTCGGTGCTGTAGATGGCCTTGGCCATACTGCGTATCGCCACCTGTTTGATGATGTTCTCTTCTTCTTTCCCGCGGACATCGTGCAACAAACGATTGATCGCGTGCGGAATATCCTCATCCTTGCTCGTGACGAGGGCGTGTCCGAAGCTTTTTGCCAGCGCACGCAACTGCTCGATCTTCTCCGGGTCCGGTAGGTCGTGGACACGATAGACGAAGGGCGGCACCCCGCCGGACCGCTGTTTTCCCACCCACGCCGCCACACGTTTGTTGGCCAGCAGCATGAACTCCTCGATCAACCAGTTCGCCGACCCCATCACCTTCTCATACACTCCGAGAGGGCGACCGCTCTCATCCAGTTTGAATTTCACTTCATTGCCGCCGATCTCCAAGGCTCCGTTCGCGATGCGTTCTTTGCGCAGCACCTGTGCGAGGCGGTGGAAGGTGAGCACCTCGTTCTTGAAATCGCCCTCACCGCCGTCTATTATGGCCTGCGCCTCCGCGTAAGCAAAGCGCCGCTGGGAACGCATCACGGTGCGCCCGAACCATTCCGTTTTGATCCTCGCCCGATCGTCGAGTTCGAAGATGGCACTGAAACTGAGCTTGTCGGTATGGGAATGCAACGAGCAGAGGTCGTTGCTCAGCTTCTCTGGAAGCATGGGCACAACGCGGTCCACCAAGTAAACGCTGGTGGCGCGAGCGGCGGCTTCCATGTCGAGCACGGTATCGGGGCGCACATAGTGGCTCACGTCCGCGATATGCACCCCCACCTCCCAATGACCGTTCTCCAGTTCGCGCAGGCTCAGCGCGTCGTCCAAGTCCTTCGCATCGTCCGGGTCGATGGTGATGGTCGGGATACTCCGCACGTCCCGGCGCTTCTCGATCTCCTCCGGCGTGCAGCCGTTCGTGATCTCCTCCGAGGCCCGCACCACACTCTCCGGGAATTCGAGGGGCAGACCGAATTCAGCGAGGATCGCGTGCATCTCCACCTGATGCTCTCCGGCCCTTCCAAGCACCCGTACCACCTTGCCCCGGGGCACGTCACGACTATCCTTCCACTCGCCAAGTTCGATGATCGCCTTGTCCCCCTCGCGCGCGTTCATGGCTTCGTGCGGCGGGATCATGAACGGGCGCTGGACCCGCTGATCGTCAGCGACCAGAACGAGCCGTCCTTGATGCTGGTGTAAGGTGCCCACGAACTCCGTCCGCCGTCGTTTCACCACCTCCAAGACACGCCCCTCCGGCCGCGCGCCGCGCCCGCCCTCCAATCGTATGCGCACAGTGTCCCCATGCAAGGCCGTACCTACATGCCGGGCCTGCACGAACACATCACCGGGGTCCTTGCCCACACCATCCTGAAGGCGTACATACCCCGCCCCACTTGCGATGATGTCGATGGTGCCCTCCAGCGTATCGCTTCCACCGGTCACTGTGTAGCGCCCCTTTTTACCGCTCTCTATGCGCCCGCTGTCCATCAGGGCTTCCAAGGCATCGTAGATTAGGTAGCGCTGGCTCTTGTCCTTGAAGCCAAGTTGAAGGCCCAATTGCTGGCTGGTGATACCCGCGTGCCCGGCTCGCCGGATCGCGGAAAGGACCTGTTGGTCAAGCGCTTGGGGCGGGGTGGGGTGGGGCTTGCGCTGAACCATGCGGCGTACCGTTGCGGGCGAAGGTCGCACAAAGCACGGGGGCATCGCAGGCACCGCCACCAACGATCGTTGATAACCTCCGGAAGATCACTACCTTCGCACCCCTTTCGCCAGGGCCATGTACGAGTCCGCCAAGATCTTCTCGGGTACCGCCACACGGTATCTGGCCGAAAAGATCGCCAGCTACAGCGGCGAGCGGCTTGGCGAGGTGAGCGTGAGCCGCTTCAGCGACGGGGAGTTCCAGCCCAGTTTTGAGGAGACGGTCCGGGGCGAACTGGTTTTCATCGTACAAAGCACGTTCCCTCCAAGCGACAACTTGTTCGAGCTCTTGATGATGGTGGATGCCGCCAAGCGCGCCAGCGCTAAACGCATTGTGGCGGTGATGCCGTATTTCGGCTTCGCGCGCCAGGACCGCAAAGACAAGCCTCGCGTCAGCATCGGGGCGAAGCTGGTGGCCAATATGCTGACGGCGGCCGGGGTGGACCGCATCATGACAATGGACCTGCATGCCGATCAGATCCAGGGCTTTTTCGAGGTCCCCGTAGACCATCTCTTCGCGAGCAGCATCTTCCTGCCCCACATCAAACAAATGGGCCTGCCCGATCTGCTCATGGCCGCACCGGATACCGGAGGGACCAAGCGGGCCAGTGCTTATGCGAAGCACTTGGGAGTGGATATGGCAATCTGTTACAAACAACGCAAAGTGGCCAACCAGGTCGACAGTATGACCGTGATCGGCGAGGTGAAGGGGAAGGATGTCGTGCTCATCGACGATATGGTGGACACAGCGGGCACCCTCACCAAGGCTGCGGATATGATGGTAGACCAAGGCGCGGCAAGTGTGCGCGCGGTCTGCTCACATGCGGTTCTGAGCGGCGATGCGTGCGAGCGGCTTGAGCGCAGCGCGATCGCCGAACTGATCGTCACCGATACCATCCCCATCAGCGCGGAGAAGATGGGACGTACCAACAAGATCAAACAACTGACGGTGGCCGAGCTCTTTGGCGACGTTATCAAGCGCGTTCGCAGCCACGAGTCCATCAGCAGCCACTTCATCATCGCATAACCGATCCCCACGACCATGAAAAAGGTAGCGCTCACCGGAACGCTCCGCGAAGTCAACGGCACCAAGAACGCCGCTCAGCTCCGCCGCAACAAACAAGTTCCATGCGTACTCTACGGAGGCGGCAAAGTGGTGCATTTCGCCACTGAAGAAGCCGCCCTGAGCAAGTTGGTTTTCACTGCTGAGGCCTATCGTATCGAACTCGATCTCGGAGGCAACAAGGTGATGGCCAAGATGCAGGAGACCCAGTTCCACCCCACCTCGGACAAGATCCTCCATACGGACTTCATCGAGTTGGCGGAAGACAAGGCCGCCAAGGTGTCCTTGAGCCTGAAGCTCACTGGCCTGGCCGCCGGGGTCCGCAAGGGGGGCAACCTGAACCAGACCTTGCGCAAACTGCGCGTGAGCGGCCTGCCGGCGAATCTGCCCGAGCACCTCGAGTATAATGTGGACGCCCTGGAGTTGGGCCAGAGCGTGCGTGTGCGCGATCTGAAGTTCGACGGGGTGGTGATCTTGGAAAAACCCTCGGATGTGGTGGTGAAAGTGAGCATCCCGAAGAAAGAGGCCGAGGTGGTCGCCGCGCCCGTGGTCGGTGCTCCTGTCGCTGCCGGTGCTGCTGGAGCTCCTGCTGCCGGTGCCGCTGGCGCCGCTGCTCCTCCCGCCGCCGCCGGAGCCAAGAAAGCAGAGCCCGCCAAGCCCGCTGGGAAGAAGTAGTCCAAAGTTTCGCTCGGACGGATCCCTTCTTGAGCGCGCATGAAGGTGCTGATCGTAGGCTTGGGAAATCCGGGCCTGGAATACAGCGGTACGCGTCACAACATCGGCTTTGCGGTATTGGACGCCTTATGCGCGGTCTTCAAGGCACCGTTCGTTGCGGACCGGTACGCGGACCGTGCCCAATTCCGCCACAAAGGGCGCACCTACGTGCTGATCAAGCCAAGCACTTTCATGAATCTCAGTGGCAAGGCCGTGCGCTACTGGCTCGCGCAAGAGGATGTGCCGCTCGATCGTATGCTCGTGCTCACAGATGACCTGGCCCTACCGTTCGGCAAAGTGCGCATCCGGGGCGCGGGCGGTGCTGGGAGCCATAACGGCCTCGCCAGCATCATCGAAGTCCTGGGCTCAGAGGAATTCCCGCGGTTGCGTTTCGGCATTGGCAGTGCCTTTCCCAGAGGGCGACAAAGCGAGTATGTGCTCGGCCAATGGAATGAGGAGGAACAGGCATTGCTGCCCGAACGTCTGGAGATCGCCGGCAAGGCCGTGGTACAGTTCGGGCTGCTGGGGCTGGCGCATACGATGAACCACTTCAACAACCGCTGACCCTGCGTCTTGTGCTGAACCTTCGGCCGATGGCGTGGTTACTTTTACATCCCATACAGTTCCCATGCTCTCCAAGAAGATCGAAGCGGCCCTTAACGGCCAGGTCGCCATTGAGGCGTTCAGCAGTCAGAGTTACCTGGCCATGGCCTCCTGGGCCGAGAACCAAGGCCTGAGCGGCACCGCCGCGTTCCTTTACAGACACAGCGACGAGGAGCGCCTGCACATGCTGAAACTGATGAAGTTCGTGAACGAACGCGGTGGACGCGCTGTAGTCCCCGCGTTGAAGCAGCCGAGCACCAAATTCCAAACGATCACCGAGATCTTCCGATCCTTGCTGGAGCACGAGACCCATGTGACCGAGGAGATCAATGGGGTAGTGGACCTGTGCTTGAAGGAGAAGGACTACACCACGCACAATTTCATGCAGTGGTACGTCAGTGAGCAGATCGAAGAGGAAGCATTGGCACGCACCATGATCGATAAGCTCAACCTGATCGGGAATGACAAGGGTGGGTTGTACCTTTTTGACCGGGACCTCGTCGGAATGAGCGGACCGAGCAAGGGCGGGAAGGGAGGTAACGCGGAGTAGCCTACCAGCGCCAGAGCCTTGCTAGGCGCAGATTTTCTTCCAGGCCCCCAGCCTTCAGGCGGTCTCTCAATGCGTCTTCTTCGAACGCTGCGGGAAGCTTTTCCGCATTGGCGATCCATAGCGCCAGCATGCCAACGATGCGCACGTTGTTCACCATATCCCTGGGGTCCACCAAGTGGACGTCATCGCAGCTACTATGGTAGCACCCGTAGACATGGCCCCCCAGATCGCTCAAGGGATTGATGACCGGTACCCCCGCCAGAAGGAAGGACTGATGGTCACTGTGCAGTCCCGGCCGGTCTTTGAGTTCCGCGCGAAAGGTGGTGTCCATGGCATGCATCGCGTCCATGCCACTATCAACGACGGCTGTCCAACCCTCCGGGCCCACAGCGGAGAACCCGAAGGGATCACCGGTCATGTCCATATTGATCATGCACCGGACGTTCGCCAGTTCCTGGGTGCGCGCATACTGTGCAACAAGCGCCTCCGAGCCGAGGAGGCCCTGTTCTTCGCCCATGAAGAGCACAAAACGTATGGTGCGGGCCGGACGCACTCCGCTGGCCACCATCGCGCGGGCCATATCAAGAATGGAGTAAGCTCCCAGCCCATTGTCCGTCGCGCCGGTGGCCAGATCCCAACTATCCAAATGACCACCCACCAGCACCACCTCTTCGGGCCAACGGGTTCCCGGGATCTCCGCGACCACATTCCGCGCCTCGACCGGCTCGCTGCGGTTGTTCATGGTGATCTGCACGGAAATGGATCCTCCTGCCGCGAGGCGGGCGCGTAAGGAGCCCCCCTCCTCCGAAGCGATGCAAACCGCGGGGATGGGGATCGCGGAACCATCCACAGAGGCGGTACCCGTAAGTAGGACCCCCCCTTCTATGTTGTTCACGAACACCACCGCAGAGGCACCTTGTTGGATGGCCAACGCGGTTTTCTCACTCCGGTGCAGGTTAGCCGCGCCATTGGCGGCCGCCACCAATCCAAGGTTCATCAGTACCGCACGACCTTTTACCAGGTCCCCGACCCGCCGAAGATCCTCGGCAAGGCCGTTGCCCACATCGATCAATGGTGCGTCAACGGAGGCTTTATCCGGGGAGTGGGCGAGGGCTACGGAGGCGAGATGTTCCACAGTACCGCCGGACCGGACGGATAGCAGCACCGAACCGCGGGTCCAGGCGATGGCCGAGAAAGGCGAGTACTTCACTACCGGAAGTCCAGAGACGCGGAAAAGACTGTCCGCCGTGCTCTCGGCACGCGCGCCGTTCGTTGTTCCTGTGAGGCGGTGCCCGATGTGTTCGGTGCTCCACTTCAGCCAGGAATAGCCCTGTGCGTTCGTCCGGGCTTCTTGCTCGAACAGCCGCAGGGGATCGAGCCCTTGCTGGCCGTGAACACATACGTGTGAAAAGATGGCCAGAACGCAAGCCGATGCGAGGCTGGGCAGGCATCTACTTTGCTGCGCGGTGTTCAGGCTCGACATGATCCTCGGAATACGCGGCGCCAAAGGTAGCCCCGCGCCTCGCCGCACCACATGGTCCCGGGCCGTCATGTTGTTCGTGGCCTCAGTGGTGCTCACGGCCAGTGCGCCACAGCGCGAGTTGGAAAAGGACACATCGGCGATCCTGCAGGCCAGCTACATCTATAATATCGCCAAGCTGGTGGAGTGGAAGGACCCCGCCATGAGCAGCGGCACTTTTATCATCGGGGTTATCGGCGGGGCCAACCTGTACCAGGAGATGATCAAGAAGTACAGTACCAAATCCATCGGCAAACAACCGATCGAGGTGCGTAAGCTGCCCCGATCCTCCACCGTTGACCGCTGCCACATCCTGTTCGTGGGGCAGAGCGATATCGCCCTGATGCCGGAGATCTACCGCAATCTGGCCGGCAAGAGCACGCTGATCATCACCGAATACCCCGACGCCCTGGAGGATGGCTCCGTGGCGAACTTCGTGCGTACCGACAACACGCTGAAGTATGAGATGAGCGTAGTGAACGCACGGAAGCACAAGCTGGAAGTGGCCCTTACGCTGAAACAACTGGCGCTCCGAGTGGAGGAATGACATGTTGCGCAAGCTCCACATAGCGCTGTTCATGCTGCTCCTGGTCCAAGGGGTGGTCGGGCAGCAGGACCCTCTCGCGGAAGCGCTTCGCAAGTATCAGGAGGGCGCGCTCAATGAATCACGTGCGCTGGTCGAAGAGGCGGTGTTGTCCACCAGATACGCGCGCGATCCGGAGGCTTGGTTATTACGCGGGTTCATTCTCAAGGACCTCTATAAGTCCCACAACGCGGAACCCCAAGGCGATACCCTGCGCGATGAAGCGCTCGCATCTCTGAGCACCTGCCTGGACCTCGACACGGGACTGGTCTATCGGGACAATGCCACCCAAGCGTTCGAGTTCCTAACGAAAACCTGCTACAACGATGCGGCGAAAGCCCTGAACGACTTGCGGCCGGAACGGGCCGAAGCGCTGTATCTCAAGTACAAACGACATGCGGCGCGCACCGGGGGCATTCCGGACGAGAAGGCCAAGGAGGTGGAGTTCTATAACGCGTTGGGCACAGTACACACGAAGCTCTATAACCAGGACCGCGAGAACCTGATCTGGTACGACCGGGCCCTGGTCACGTACCACGCCGTGCTCAAAATGGATCCGGAGAACTACGGCGCTAACTACAACCTGGCCACGCTTTACTACAACCGGGGGGTCTACAATATCCAGCGCGTTGATGTAGAGAACGACATCCCGAGTTTGCAGAGGATCCAGGAGGTGAGCCGCGAGTTCTTCTTAGAGGCGTTACCGTTCATGCTGAAGGCGTTCGAGATGAACCCCAAGCGCAAAGAGACCCTGCTCGGTCTGGAGGGTATCTACTATAGCTTACAAGACCCGGAGAAGTCCGAGCACTATCGCAGCCTTTTCGAACAACTCGGCCCGAAGGAGGAAGACCGCTGACCATTGACATATGGCACGGTTCCGCATGACCATTGGAAGGAAGATCGGGATGGGCTTCGGCTTGTTCATCTTCTTCGCGGCCCTGGTCTTGTTGCTCACGAACCGCACCCTGGAGCGGAGCCGAAGGATCAACGACGAGATCAATCAGGTGTATAGCCCCAGCGTAGACGCCCTGGTGCGTCTGCGCAACCTCATCGTCAATGCCCATATGCTCATCAAGCACTGGGCCCTTGTGGAAAGCCGCCCCGACGCGCGCGAGAAGACCGCCTTGATCGAACTGACCAACCAAGCCCTGCCGAAATTGCTCGATCAGATCGATACGCTTTCGGCCAATTGGGACAAGGAGGAGGTCGCGTTGGTCAATAGGGTCTTTGGCGAGATGGACGGACTCTTCATCATCCACGAGAACATCAAGGAGTTGCTCCCCAATATGGAGAGTTACAGCGACCCATTGGTCTTCCTGGAGCGCAATGACCTGGCGGAGGAGGGAGGCCCGTTGGACGAACAGACCGATAAGGTGCTGGGTGACCTGGATGTCCTTCTTGTCATGCAGGAATCGAAACGGCGCCAGTTGAGCAATGGTATGATCCGCAGTTTCGACTCGCTGAAGTTCTTTGTGCTTTATCTCGGCATGGGCCTTATCGCCATCGGACTGCTGGTGGCCTTTTTGATCATTCGCGGCATCGTGGGGCCCGTGCAACGCCTGCGGTCCGTACTTCTCGGCCTGGGCAGAGGAGTGTTCCCGCGAGCGCGCATGAAAGCGGGGAACGATGAGATCGGCGAAATGACGAGCGCGTTGATGGGTCTTGTGGACGGCCTTCGCCGCACTACGGACTTCAGCCATGCCGTGGCGGCGGGCGATTTCGTGACCGAGTACAAACCACTTAGCGAAGAGGACGTTTTGGGCCATGCCCTGCTCAAAATGCGCACCGAACTGGGTGAACGGGAACGTACGCTGGAGCAGAAGGTCCGCGAACGCACCGAGGAAGTGGTGCGTCAAAAGGAGGAAGTGGAACGCCAGAGCCGCAAGGTGGTGGAACTCTACAAGAACGTCACAGATAGTATCCGCTACGCCAAGCGGCTCCAGGAGTCCATCCTACCCCCCGAACGACGTATCCGGGAAATGCTACCACGGTCGTTCGTCTTCTATCGCCCGAAGGACATCGTTTCCGGGGATTTCTATTGGTTCGACAAGGTGGGCGAGAAGATCGTTTTCGCGGCGGTGGACTGCACGGGCCACGGGGTGCCAGGAGCCTTCATGAGCCTCGTAGGTCACAACGGGCTCAACCAGGCCATCAAAGAACGCGGACTGGTACGCCCGAGCGAGGTGCTGAAAGACCTCAACCGGATCGCTTTCGACGCGCTTCACAAGGATCGGGACCAGTCCTTGGTGCGCGATGGAATGGACATGGCACTGTGTGTCTTCGACCCCAAGGACCTCACCCTCGAATACGCCGGAGCCAACTGTCCGCTCTATCTGGTGAGGGACAGGGAGGTGATCCACTTCACACCGGACAAGATCCCCATAGGAGGGTTCGAACTCAACGGGAAAGCGTTCACCGACCATCGGGTCCAACTCCGAGAGGGGGACCTGATCTATATATTCTCCGACGGGTATGCGGATCAGTTCGGGGGGCCTAAAGGCAAGAAATTCCTCTACCGCCGCTTCCGCGACCTCCTGATAAGCGTGAGCAACGAGCCGTTGGAAGCTCAGAAGCGGGCACTTCTCGACGCCTTTATGGAGTGGAAAGGCGCCCACGAGCAAGTAGACGACATCCTGGTGATCGGCATGCGCGCCTGATCCCCTAGGGGCCCCACACCGGCATGTCGCTCACCGTGGTGTTGAGCGGGTTCATGCACATCACCGGGATCATCGGCTCATTGGTGATCACCTCTTGCTCGTTGGGCACGCCTAGCACACCGAAGATGCTGTTCTGAAGCATGTTGACGATCGCGATCAGGTCGGCGTCCACCTTCACCGCATAGCGGATGACGCCCTTCACAAAATCGTCACTGTCCTCGTCCAGGATAGCGGCCTCGTGCTCGATACCCCGTTCCCGGAGGAACTGGTTCGCGAACTTCAAATGGTTGCCTAACTGGTTGTGAAGGAACTCATCGCTCTCCTTGGGCACGACCAGGTGTACTCGGCTCCCAAAGTACTTGGCCATATCAGCGACCAGGCTAAGCTTGTTCCGCGATTCCTTATGCAGGTCGAGGGGTACGACGATGTCGCCGTAACCAGTGGCCTTGATATCGCGCTCCTGGACCACTATGAAGGGCACGGAGCTATTCGTTATCACGCGCAGGGCGCGGCTGCCGGTAATGAACTGCATGCCGCGCATCCCGTGAGTGCCCATGATGATCATGACGGCCCCCAACTCCGCGGCCACCACCCCGATGTCCTCATATACGCTTCCCACACGGACCACGGGTGTCACGGGCACCTGAGCGTTCCACCTCTTCGCACGTTCGGCTTCCATGTGCAACTTCATCATGGCCTCCTCGGTATGCGCTGCCTTATCCACGATGTGCAGGATGGCTACGCCTGCACCCAGGCGCTCCGCTAGCTTCATCGCGTGGTTCATAGCGCAATCAGCCACTTTTGTGAAATCCGTGGGAACGAGGATGGTCTTGCCCTTGCTCATGCGTGCATTGGTACTGGTGAGGTGGCCGAAGATAGCGGGCGTGCGACATCCGGCGGAAGGTTCGCCGTTGGATGTCGCCGGAGCTCATCGCAGCGGGTTATGGCATCCGCACTAAGCGCTGGATGTGCATACGTTCGTCACCCCCCACCTCCAGCAGATAGACGCCCGAAGCCAAGGCAGGGGGGGAGAGGTCTATCTCAGCCCTGCCCCCGACCAGCTCGCGCCACACCAATTGGCCCGTGGCGTCGGTGAGCCGGATCTCTCTGGCGCCAAGGAGGGCGGACCCCCGCACGTGCAGCTCTGTGCTGAAAGGAACAGGCCAAACCACCAGAACATCGTTCCGGAAGGAGGGGGCGACCGCCGTGGAGAGGAGGTCGATCTCCTCACAATGCTCAGCGAAGCAGGAGTCTTGGGTCAGAGGGTCCCACGCCCAGACCACCAGGCACGCCTCATATATCGCGCCCCCGGCGTACGTGTGGGTGACGTTCGGCCCCTGATCCGTGGAGCCGTCCCCGAAGTACCAGAGGTAGTTCCATTGTGGATGCACCAGTGCACTCGCGAACTCCACCGTCGATCCATTGCTCGCCAGGCTGAAGTTCGCGCTCAGGCTGTCGCAGGGCGATCCCTGGCCAGGAACCACTACCTGGGTACAGGTGCTGTCCACGCAGTTCTCCCAGTACGCGGTTAGGCATATGGTATACACTCCAGGCGCCGGGAACGTGTGCAGCGGAGCAACATCGGTGCTGCCAGACCCATCCCCGAAGTTCCATTGATACTGAACTCCCTGGCCCGGGCTGGAGGTGCAATTGTTGAAGAAGAGCGCTTGTTGACCGATCGCGGAAGGCACGAAACACGCCTGCAGGCTGTCACAGGGAGAACCACCGCTGGCCACGGTCACCCATTCGCAATGCTCAGCGAAGCAGGAGTCTTGCGTCATTGGGTCCCAAGCCCACACCACAAGGCAGACGTGATAAGTGGAGTCGGCCTGGTAGGTGTGTTGCGCGACCGGCCCAAAGCCGGACGAGCCATCGCCGAAGTACCACTGATAGCTCCACAGGGGGTCGATCACGGCGCTCTGGAAACTGGCGGAGAGGCCATTGGGGATGGCGGTGAAATCCGCGTTCAGGCTATCACAGGGGCTCTGCACTTGCAGGTCGACAACGCCGCAGACCGTTAGCATACAAGTGTCTTGAGAAAGCGGGTCATAAGCCCATACGGTGAGGCATACTTGGAAATAGTCGGGACCCGGGAAAGTGTGCGTCGCGCTTGCGGTATAGGCGTAGGTGCCATCACCGAAACCCCACTCCAAGTATGCGGGGATCAAGCTTCCGTAGGTGACGGTCGCGTCGAACGCCACGGTGAGCGGGCCTGTTTCTTGATGGGTCCAGGAGGCGGTAAGCGCGTCGCAAGGATCGCTGCCGCCGCCGATCTGGACGACAGCGCATGTACTGTCGACGCAATTCTGCCAATAAGCGATCAAGCAGACGTTGTAGGTCCCGGGCCCGGGGAACGTGTGGATAGGGGAAACATCCGTGCTACCGGAGCCATCGCCGAAGTTCCACTGGTACTGTGTTCCCTGCCCTGGTGCGGAGGTGCAGTTGTTGAAGAAAGCAACCTGTTGACCAAAGATCGAGGGCACAAAACACGCCTGGAGACTATCGCAAGGAAGGCCCCCGTTCGTCACGGTCACCCATTCGCAATGGTCGGCAAAGCAGGTGTCTTGGGTCAGCGGATCCCAGGCCCACACGAGGAGGCAGACGTGATAGGTGGAGTCAGCAGGGTAGGTGTGTTGAGCGATGGGCCCAAAGCCGGACGAGCCATCGCCGAAGTACCAGAGATAGCTCCATTGCGGATGGATCACCGCGCTCTGGAAACTGGCGGAGAGCCCATTGGGGATGGCGGTGAAGCCCGCGTTCAGACTGTCACACGGGCTATGCACTTGTAGATCGACGATGCCGCATACCGTCACCATGCAGGTGTCCATGGAAAGGCTGTCCCAGCCCCATACGGTCAGGCAGACCTGGAAATAGTCCGGCCCCGGGAAGGTGTGCGTGGCGTTCGCGGTATAAGCGTAAGAACCATCGCCGAAGTTCCATTCGAGATACACTGGGATCAAGCTTCCGTAGGTCACCGTCGCGGTAAAGTCCGCCCCGAGACCTCCGGTTTCCTGGTGGGTCCACGAAGCGGTCAACGCGTCGCACGGATCACCGCCACCACCGATCTGCACGGAGGCGCAGGTGCTGTCCACACAATTTTGCCAGTAGGCGATCAAACACACGTTGTAGGTACCGGGCCCGGGGAAGGTGTGGGCCGGCGAGACGTCCGTGCTGCCGGAACCATCCCCGAAGCTCCACTGGTATTGCGCGCCTTGGCCGGGTGTGGAGGTGCAATTGTTGAAGAACACCAGCTGACCCAATGCGGAAGGGAAAAAACACGTCTGTAGGCTATCGCAAGGAGAACCACCGCTGGCCACGGTTACCCATTCGCAGTGGTCGGCGAAGCAGGTGTCTTGGGTCAGCGGATCCCAGGCCCACACGAGGAGGCAGACGTGATAGGTGGAATCGGCCAGGAAGGTGTGTTGCACGACGGGTCCGAAGCCCGAAGATCCATCGCCGAAGTCCCAGAGATAGCTCCAGAACGGATCGATCACGGCGCTTTGGAAACTGGCGGAAAGGCCATTCGGGATCGCGGTGAAATCAGCGTTCAGACTGTCACACGGACCTGATCCTCCGCCGATCACTACGGTCGTACAGGTGCTGTCGGCACAACTCTGCCAATATGCGATCAGGCATACGGTGTAAGTCCCGGGCGCGGGGAAAGTGTGGAGAGGCGAAGTGTCCGTACTTCCTGAACCATCGCCGAAGCTCCATTGGTATTGTGTGCCTTGCCCGGGTGCGGATGAGCAGTTGTTGAAGAGCACTACTTGCTGGCCGAGCACTTCCGTGTCGATGCACGCCTGCAGGCTGTCGCAGGTCGTTCCACCCCCGGTCGCTACAACCCACTGGCAGTGGGTCGTTGTGCAGGTATCCTGGGTGAAGGAGTTCCAGTACCCGGCGGTATAGCAAACCTGGTATTGGCCTGCCTGTGGATAGGCGTGCTGTGTGGGGTCGCCGAACCCTTGGGTACCATCGCCAAAATTCCACCAATGCCAGATGGCCGGGAGATTCGCCGCGCCGTCGAACAGCACGGTGTTGTTACCCACCGAGGTCCAGGTGAACCCCGCCTCGAAGGTGCTGTCGCATTCATTGTTCGCACCCACTACGAGCGTATCGCAGTACTTGCTCACGCAGTTCTGCCAGGTCACAGTAAGACAGATCTCCCAGGCGCCCGTTTGGAACGTGTGCGTAGGAAAGGACTGTGTACTCGTGGTGTTGTCGCCGAAGTACCAAAGGAGATCGGTGTTCTGAAGGTCCGGCGAGGTGCTCCCGTTGTTGAAGGCGTAAGTGTTGCCTTGTAACAGCACTGGGGTAAAGAAGGCGTTCACCAAAGAGTCGCAGGGGTTTTGCGCTGCGACCAAGAAGGGGAACGCTACGGACAGCAGAGTAGAATATCGGAGGATCATTCGCAAGGGGGTGTGTCGATGAAGAGGACGCACCCAAGGCGCGGATCGTCGCCCTAGGTCCTCAGGACTTAATGAAACGTGCGGTCCAAGCCTGGCTCGGTCCTTCCAATCGCAGAACGTACATACCCGCCGGGAGGCCGAAGGTGTCTATGTCCAAGGGCGCCCCAGCCGGCCATTTGCCGCTGCGAAGGGGTCTGCCTTGTGGGTCCAAGAGCGCCCAAGTTCGCACCCGGGCATCCTGTGGCACGCTTACGTGGAGCACGTCCGAACACGGCACGGGCCAAAGCGAAGGGGCGCCATAAGTCGGGCGCTCTTCGACGGTCACCAAGGGGTACATATCGATCAGAACACACGTGGTGAGCGTGCACGTATCCGGCGCAAGCCCGCCCCAAATGGACACAGTGAGGCATACGGTATAGCTGCTTATCATCTGGTACTCGTGGATGGGGAACTCCTCTGTACTATAGTTCCCATCACCGAAATCCCAGAGCACCGAACCCGTGGCGCCGATATTGAAGGAGGTGTTGAAGAACGCGCAGAAGTTGCCATTGGTCGACCAGCCGAAGGAGGGGATCAGGATCTGTCCGCAGGGCAGGGTATCCGGCCCGAAATAGACCCAGTGGCAAACGGTCGTTTCGCAGCTGTCCTGGTTCAACTGGTCCAGTAGATAGGCGGTCATGCAAACCTCGTAAGGCCCGTTGCCGCTGAACGTGTGCGTAACAGGATCGCCGGTACCGTACGAGCCGTCGCCGAAGTTCCAATCCACTCCCAGCACCGTCGCGCCGACGCTGTCGTTCATCATGAAGGTGAAGGCGCCATTGTCGAAGCTGCCGGTGAAATCGACCTCTACGGAATCGCAGAGCCCGGCAGGAAGCGGGTCCACCACAACGACTTCGCAAACCGTGGTCTGGCAGTACTGTCCCAAGCTATCCTGGGCGGTCACGGTCACACACACCAAGTAGGTGCCCGGGACCACGAAATCAAAGTTGATATACGACCCGTTCTCAACGGAGGCCTGTGCGTCGCCCATGTTCCAAGAGATACCCACTATGCCGTAGCCGCCACTATCGACCGTGGCCACGAAGACCCAAGAGGTTCCTCCTGTCGATATGGCTTCGATCGAAACCTGCAACGTGGAATCGCACGGCTGCCCTTGCGCGCGTGCGCCGAAAAACGACGACATCAGAAGGAACGCTATGAGCAGTGGACGGCGCATGAACGGTCAGCGGGTTCGCGAAGGAAGGGTATAGGTCAGTTGCGCCAAGCCGCCCCAACGCCTCGGCAGGGCTTGGAGGGGAGCATGGGAAGAGAACAGCGTTAGGCCAGTATGATAGGCCGGACCAGCGGAGATGACCCAACGCTCGCCGACCCGGAATCCGGCGCTCACGCCGATCTGGGCGCTTAGAAGACCGTAGGAGCGGTCTTTCTCCGGGAGTTCCTCCGCAGTTAATGTTTCCACCCCAGCGTTGTTGGCCCCACTTACCAGTACGTAGCCCTCCCGCAACGTATGCCATTCGCCGGCCAGAGCCATATTAAGCCCCAACTTCCATCGACGCGATCCCCAGTCCCAACCCAACAGCACCGGCACGCGGATCACCGAAGAGCGATTGGTCCCCGTGAACGTCTCGCTACGCTGTTCCACGACCACCGCGGTATCTGTCACGACCGCGATCACCATTTCATCGAAAGTGGCGAACTGGGTGGTCACCGCCATGGTCATGTCCTGGCGCTGGTCCATGTGATCGAACGAAGAACGACCCTTTCCGAATTCGACACCCGAGCCAGCCCAAAAACCGCTGTGCCAGGAACGACCGAAGTACAGGCCATAGAGCAGGTCGCGCTTCTTCTCCTCTGACTCGCGCCAGGCAGCCACCAGTTCCTCGTCGTCTCCGCTCCAGTGGCGGGTTACGGAATACATACCCACACCAGCGCCGACCCACCATTCACCATGGGGAAGGACATAGTCCGCCGGGGGCGTAACACTCTTCGTCGTCGAGGAGGGAGGATCCAATGGCATCAGGCTTTTCCAAGGCTCCATGCGGACCGGATCAGCCGCGATGAGCGGGCGTTGGCCGCCAAATGCTGAAACACCGGTCGCCGCGACCTGTGACGGAGCCGCATGATCCACGCGGCCGGTTTCGGAGGTGCCACCAGAAGGGCCCGTATCAGCGTTGACCAAGGGTTCGGCGTCGGCGTACTGCACGGACCGTTCTTCAGCCTTGCGACCTTCATCGATGTTGTCCGCTAGGGGGCGGTTCTCCTCTGCGCGGTCGGGGTTGGTTACCTCTGTGGGTGGGATCTCGGGAATGTATGCCGTTGGAACAGATCCGCTTCCGCGGCCAGCAACCAGAGTTGCCTGTTCGGGTGCGTCAGAATAGACCTCGGAGAGGGGCATGATCTCCGGAGCGGTCGTCCTGGGTGCTTGTACTTCCGGCTGGGTGTTCGAGGTCGGACGTGCAGCATACGTGCCTTGCGGACCAGAGGAAGAGGCCGCGTACCACGTCGTGCCCCCACCGCACAACAGGAGGACAACAAGTAGTGGCCACCGACGCCGCAAGCGAATGAGCTGGCGATGGCCCCAGGAGCGCTGGTGCATCACCCCTTCCAGAACCCCGGAAGGAGGTGCCATCTCGGCGTTCGCCAGGCCCTGCCTGAACAGATCATCTATCGGATGCTTTTCCCGCATGGGATGGCTCATGTATTGCGTGAATGCGTTCTTGTAACATGCGGCGCGCCTTGGCTAATTGGCTGCGCGAAGTGCTTTCTCCGCAACCCAACATGGCGGCTATCTCCGCATGGTCGTATCCTTCTATGGCGTACAGATTGAACACCATCCGGTATCCATCCGGTAAAGCCGCCACCAGTGCGAGCAACTCCTGCGTTCCGAGGTCGCCCACCACGGTTTCCGGCACCGGGCTCTCGGGCAGCTTTTCCAGTCCGAACCGTTCTTGCTGGAAGGCCTTGCGCCGGTAGTGATTGATCGCGGTATGCACCATGATCCTCCGCACCCAGCCCTCCAGCGAACCATCCTGGCGGAAGCCGCCCAGCTTGTCGAACACTCGGATAAAACCCTCCTGCATCATGTCCTCGGCTTCCAGTTCGTGGCGGGCATAGCGGAGACACACGGCGTACATGCGCCGTGCATAGCGGGCGTAGAGCAACTCCTGACAGCGACGGTCCTCCTTCAGGCAGCCCTCCACCAACTCGCGTTCCGTGAGTTCGCGCACTGTTGTGGTTCGTTCCGTTGACATGACGGGTGTGGTGGCTCGACCGCTGCCTGACCGGCCGATCGGGCTCGGCCCGCAGGCAACTACATACCAGTTGGGACAGGGGTAAGAACGTGCTTTGGCGGCAAGCCCATTTGGCTTTTTAGGTGGTGTCCGCCTTGCCCGCCATTGCCCAAGGGATGGGGCTCCCCCGGCAGGCTCAAAAGGCGTCCTGCCAGTGCCCTACTTCACGGGGTGTGGGTGGTGGTCACTATCGAAAGAGCGGAGTGAAGATACCCCCTCCTTGGTCGGGGAGAAATACCCCCTAGTGAATTACCTCGCTTAACGGTTTATTTGCATTGGAACCAATTCTATCATCATCATGGAAGTAACTTCAGAGGTAATCGTCGTCAGTATTGTCACGAGCGTGATCGCGTCGGCGATCTTCTTTGTGATCATGTACTTCCTGCGGCCTACGATGCGGGTGTCCGATCAAATAGCCGAGCACATCAATGAAGAGGGCCGAAAGGTTTATTCCATCAAGGTCTATAACAGCAACCTTGTCAGGGCGGTTAGTGTAGAGGTAGAGGGCCTTATCATCCGAAGGATACCTAAGGACACGGACATCCTTTTGAAGGCCACGAACCTATCCTTCACACGTGATCGGATGTTCAAGCTTACCGGCTGGTGGCCCTGGGACAAGGAGTCGAAATACGCGTGGCGGCTCTCAATAATTGATGATGTTCGCACGTTGTGGAGCGATGGGCAGCAGTACATTGAAATAGTGGTGACCGCCCGGCACCCGTGGAGCGGGTCGACGCGGTGGTTCATCAAGCGGTTCTACAATGGGGACGACACCTTGATCACTGGCGAATTTGACGGGGGAACTAGCATGGTAATCCGGAGAAAGGCGCTAGGCGCCTATGCCTCAGCACCTTATCCCCCTCAAAACCCTATCCCACCCTATGGAGCGGCCCCGCTACTCTGAACACCCCGCTGTGGACGCTTGCCAGTGGCACGCTATTCGTCCTAATTTGGTGGGTGTCACCTTTGTCACCTAAGGTTCGTACAATTGCAACCCATATACACCCTGAGCATCATGGCTAAGAATCATAAGGACATCGAGTTCCTCTAGCAGGGACGCGGAAACCGGAAACTCTCGGAGGGGGCCCCATAAGGGCCCTTTTCCGTTTCAAGGCGCGGGGTGTCGATTCCACGTACCGCCCTCCCGCATCCACATTCCCACCTCAGCTGAGGTCGTCACTTCCAGTTCTCGGGTCGATAACGGTCTTCGACATCGGCTGGGGGTGCGAACAGGATCCATGATCCGCGCCCATACCCATCGGAGCACCTTCACCGCTTAGCTTTCTTGGCTGCCTTCTTTCGCTTGGCCTTTGGCGGTTTCACCGCCTTGGTCATGGCAACACGAAGCACCCCGTCAAGGGTGCCGTGGATCTTCAGAGGCTGTTCCTTCTTTGCCATGGATCGAAGGTAGCGCCGCTCACTTTCCGATCAGTGCGCGGTAGGTGAGGCGGCGACCATCGGCGTTGAACACGGCGATGTTGAACTTGTCTTGCTGGCACACTTGGCGTTCGTTGAAACGGAAAGCGTATTCGTTGCAGTAACGGTGCAAGTGTTTCGGGCTCACTTGGTGGTAGATCCCGTTGATCCCCCTCTTCAACAAGGACCAAAAATTCTCGATCCCGTTGGTGTGTGCGTTGCCCTTCACGTATTCACCGGCCGCGTGTTTCACGGTTTGGTGCGCGTAGGTGCGGCTAAGACCACGGTAGGCCAAGTGTTCGTCGGTGTTGATAGTGGTGCCGATCGCCACATGCGCCCGCATTACGGGCTGGATCGTGGTCTGCTTGCTGTCGGCAATGGGACGCACCACCACGCGACCGCCACGCTCCAAAATCCCCAGGACAGCGGCCTTGCCCTTCCCGCCCTGGGTGCCTTCGGTACGCTTGTTCGCGTGCTTGTTCTTTTCAGCGCCGCCGATATATGCCTCGTCGATCTCAACGGTTCCGGTCAGCATTACCGGTTCAAACTCCTTCAGCATTTCACGGATCCGGCAGAGCAGGAACCACGCGGTCTTTTGTGTGATACCCAGGTTGCGGTGCAACTGAAGGGAGGAAACACCCTTGCTGCTATTCGCGGTCAGGTAGATAGCTGCGAACCACACGCTCAAAGGGAGCTTGGTGTTCTCGAAGATCGTCCCGACGGTAACGCTGAACTTCTTTCCACACTCCTTAGAAGAGCACTTGTAACGCTTGCCCGCTTCGATCGAATAGGCGCCTACCGTGCCACAGAAAGGGCAGCAGGGGATACCATCTTGACCCCAGCGAAGGGAAGCAAGGTGAGCGCGGCAAGTTGCTTCGTCGGCAAAGTGCTCGTTCAGTTTGATCAGCGTCTCGAAGTTCGTCGTCGGCATCATGCACCAAATGTATATACAGACGTATATACGTGTCAAGTATCTGACGACATTTCCTTCTCTAAAGTTTCCCGGATGAACTCAGAAACCTTTTTCCCCCGCTTTTTCGCCGCCTTCGCGATACGTGCCTTGAACTTGGGATCGACCCGGACCAGTAGGTTCGTGTCCTTCAACGGGGGTGGTTTGATCGCCATGGGTGCAATGATAGGGCCTGTATATACGTCCCCAAAGGCGCTGAAACCCCGTTTGGGAAGGGCTTAGGCCGGAAAGGCCTGCTATCATTGGTGAAAATAGTTGTGCCGGTTGCGCGTCCGTTGTATATACTTGCAGCGAGCCCGGCCCCCAAACCGGGAACCGGGCTCGCTTGAAATACTGGGCTGCGTTGAGGCTGTTACTCTCGATCTAAGGCCGGGGCTGCTACCCCCGGTTGGACGGCTAATGGGACCGCCTTCGACCCGCAGCTTTTGAAATAAGGAGACCCACACCCCCTTCCCCTGCCGGGGCTAACCCGCGCGGTTCCTAGCGCCAGCATGCGGGGGCGTGAGCCAGATGATGAGGCCCCGCAAGGGGCCTTGTCGTTTCCTATTAGTCCGGTATGCGCCATCGTCCGTCTTTTCCTAGTTCTACCTCTTCCCGCTTCATAAGCGCATGTAACGTTACCCGCAGCCGCAAACGCACGTCAGCGGGTTCCTTCCCGGAAAACCTTCCCAGCCGATCCGCTTCTTCGATTATCTCATCTAGGGATGCGGATTCGTGGGTTTTCAAGTAGTCCATGATGTGCTTCGTCCACCCCACGGGCTGAAGCAGGGTCTTGGCAGACCTAGCTTCTCGGATAACGTCTAGTTCGTCATCGTCCGGGCTGAATGATGGGTCCTCGCTACGAATCACGGTAGTGAGGGCCCGCGCCGCTTCGATCTTTTCCTGACCGGAGCGAATCAGCGCTTTCCCCTGGGCAATCAGGGCGCGCCGAAACTCAACTAGTGGCTTCAGGTCGGATTTCATGGTGCGAATGTAGCGCGTTCTCTCGGAAAAGAGACGGATCAAACTACAAAGATTGTACACGCCGCCGTGTGGGTCATTTTGCACGCCCCACATATAGTGAACGGGCGCGCGCGAATTATGAAGTCTTTAGCAGCGGAAAAAAGACGCGTTCGAGGTGCTTTAGCTCGTGCTCACTTGTCCTTTTAAGGATCAAGGACTTTCACTACTATGCCGCCCGCCTTCCCCCGGCACCTGGTTCCTTGGAAACCCGGAAAACATTTTCTCCGAATCGTTGTATTTTCGGATTCTATCCGTAATGTTTTGTATTACACTTTGTTTTAATGTTGTAGACGTTGTTAGATCGTTGACGACAACGATACAAAGGGGCATACAACACTTTAGCGCAGTGTAGACCGCTTAAACGTGGTAGGCCCCCGATCTAGCGCAGTGCTGCTCAACGGCTAGCTTGGCGGTATGACTGCTGAGGATAATGGCGAGATAGTGTTCTCTATTCTGAATCAGAATGCTCCGACCGGTGCGTGGATTAACCTCAAGGACTGGCTGGGAATTGAAGGACTAACGGACACCGCTTCAATAAAGGACGCCCTACACTATTGTGAGCACAGGGATTGGATCGAGGCCAGCCCTTCGCACAAGGACATTCGTGTCCGGGAAGAAATGGGGCCAGTGATTCCGGGTACCAGGACCAGGCAAACGCTGATTGCCATGACGCTGGCGAATACCTCGTTCACGGCGCGCCTCACCACAAGGGGAATTGAAGAGCAGAAGGCCCGGACAGCCGCCGTGATCCAGCGCGAATTGATCGCTAAGCAGAATGATTCCTTCAGCGAGGCAATGAACCTCGCGCGAATTGGGGCAGAGGCGGCAAAGGAAAGCGCTGCCGCAACCAAGGATGCCGTTGCGCAAGCTCGCACGGCGAATGGGGTCGCGCGAACCTCCGCAATCGTTGCCATCGTCTCGGCCGTTGCCGCTATCGTTGCCGCTGTTTGGCCAATGTTCAATGCATCCGATACCAAGCAAGACAGATTGATAGTACTGCCGTTGCTATACACGCCGCACGGAACAGATAGTGACCCCACAGGGTCCAGCCCCAAGCCGTCGGCTGACTCAGTTCCTGGTCTAGCTGTCGATACCACGCGGAAAGATTCCGCCACGCGCTAGGCGCTTTCACGGCTGCCCGTATTTGAGCAACGCCGCGCTGGGTGGGCCTTCCGGCCTGTCCCAACTGGTATGTAGTTGCCGGCCCGCACAATGCAAGGTATTGAAAATGAGGCCTGTATCATGAGTAGGATTGAGCGATCATTAGCCGGTGACAAACGACTGTATTCGACTACAAATGGAGAACAACCGGATCCCGCTTTCCGGCCGATGAACGTTTGCAGCGGAGTTCAACAACAACCCGAACTCCGGATAACGAAACAGTCAACCCACAAACACGGAAGACAGATGAACACCATGAAGAACCTCGTGCAACTGATCGGCAACCTGGGTAACGACCCGGAAGTGAAGGAGACCGCCCAAGGGCGCAAAATGGCCCGCCTCAGCGTGGCCACCAACGAGAGCTATACCAACAAGAGCGGTGACCGCATCACCGACACCCAGTGGCACACGGTCGTTGCGTGGGGAACCCAGGCAGAACAGGCCGCACAAATGCTGCGAAAAGGCGCCAAAGTCGCCTTACAAGGCAAGTTGGTACACCGCAGCTACGAAGGCAAGGATGGACAGAAGCGCTACATCACGGAGGTGGTGATGAGCGAGTTCCAGGTGGTGCCCAAGAGCGAACCCGAAACCGTGAGCGCCGATTGACCCATTGCATTGAACGACTAAAAGAAAAGAACATGAATACCTTGAAGAACAAAGTGCAGCTCATCGGCTTCCTCGGCTTCGACCCGGAGGTGCGTGAGATCGCCAAAGGCCGCAAGGTGGCCCGCATCAGCGTGGCCACGCATACCAGCCACAGGAACGAAGCAGGGGACCGTGTGACCAGTACCCAGTGGCACACGGTCGTGGCCTGGGGCCACACCGCTGAAATGGTGGAGCGCTTGCTGCGCAAAGGCACCGGCGTGGTGCTCGAGGGCCGCCTGGTGCACCGCAGCTATCAGACCAAGGAGGGCGGAAAGCGCCAGGTGAGCGAGGTGGTCCTGAACGACTTCCAACTCCTGAGTTCCACCGCCAAGGCAGCCTGAAGGGCTCCTCCCGCCGCTCTTTCGCAAGGGGCCGTTCCGAAAGGAGCGGCCCCTTCTGCGTTCATGACGGCAACCCGAAACGCAGGAAGGGCCACCCCCACCGGGCAGCCCCTCCGCTGTGCCAGGCCGGGTGGACACACCCGGACCGGTCATTCTTAGCGCGATGCGGTAACGTTCTCTTGGGCCAAGGTCACCAGCGTGTGGTCGTAATGGACCTTCATCAGGCCGCTGCCTTTGGTGAAGGTGATGTGACCCACCGGAGCGGCGAAGGCCAGATCGTTGTTCGGGCTCTGGGGCAGCAGTTGCACGTCGAAGCGAACGGTGCGATCGGTCTCGTCCTTGAACTTGGGGAAGCAGTTCACTGTGTTCACCTCCACCACTTTGGTGATGTAGCCGTTCTGCTTGAAGGTGAGGTGAACGCGGGTGTTCTCCTCCACGGTGATCTTGAACTTGCCATTGGCTGAGATGGCCAGGCTATCGGTGCTTCCGTCCGCGCGGTCGATCACCACCATGCCTTTGCGGTAACCGCCATCCAGCGTTTCGATCTGGCCGTGGAAGGTGATCTGCTTGCTGGCGAAGATGGCACCAGTGGCGAGGATCAGGATCGCGGTGAGGAGGAGGTTCAGGGGCTTCATGGCGGTGGGTTGTTGCTGTTCGACGGGTCAAAACTGCCCCGACCAGCAAGGGTTTTGAAGCCCCCCCGAGCAAGTGGCGGGGCCCGGGGAGCAAGTGGCGGGAACCGGCCCTGTCGCCTCAGAGGATCTGAGCCGCTAGGTTCATCTTCTCGCTGGCAGATGGTCTATTTGCCCGTGCTGCCCGGTCTGCTACATTTGCGGTCCCTTTTCGGGAACCTTCCCTGGTAGCTCAGCTGGTTAGAGCACATGACTGTTAATCATGGGGTCGCTGGTTCAAGTCCAGCCCGGGGAGCAGAGGGCCGCAGCTGCGGCCCTTTTGTTTTCACCACCAGCCCTGATCGATAAACGACCACGGCAAGCCATCAGACCTTTGCGTCCTTTACTCTAGCGCCCCCCCACAATGCAACTCATCACCGTAGGTACCGTCGCTTTCGACCGTATCGAAACCCCCTTCGGCGTGGCCGAGAAGACCGTGGGTGGTGCCGCCACTTATATCTCCCTGGCGGCCTCCATCTTCCTGGAAAAAATGGGTTTGGTGAGCGTGGTAGGGGATGACTTCCCCGAAAGCGTGATGCAAAAGCTTCGCGACCGCGGGGTCGACCTACAAGGCCTGGAGGTGCTCAAGGGCAAGGAGAGCTTCTTCTGGGCGGGCCGTTACCACTATGATATGAACACGCGGGATACGCTGGAGACCCGCCTGAACGTGCTGCTGGACCTAGACCCCAAGCTACCGGCCGAATACCGGAAGGCGCCCTACGTCATGCTGGGCAACCTGGATCCGGTGGTGCAGGGCAAGGTGCTGGACCAGATGAACGAGCGTCCCGCGCTCGTAGTGATGGACACCATGAATTTCTGGATGGATAGCGCCATGCCCAAGTTGCTGGAAGTGATCGAGCGTGTGGATATCCTAACCATCAATGATGCGGAGGCTCGCCAGTTGAGCGGCGAACACAGCCTGGTGAAAGCGGCGAACAAGATCCTCGCGATGGGTCCCAAGTACCTCGTGGTGAAGAAGGGCGAGCACGGCGCTCTGCTCTTCGGTGCGGGCCGCGTGTTCTTCGCACCGGCGCTACCGCTTGAGGAGGTCGTTGATCCCACCGGTGCAGGCGACACGTTCGCTGGCGGCTTCATCGGCTTCCTCGCCCGCACGCAGGATCACAGCTTCGACAACCTGAAGCGCGCGATCATTGTGGGCAGTGCCCTGGCCAGTTTCTGCTGCGAGCGCTTCGGGATCGAACGCCTGCTCGAGGTGAGCCGGGAGGATATCGACGAGCGGATCCAGCAGTTCGTGGAACTGGTGGACTTCGATATCGAGCTGGTTGAGGAATAAGTCCTATCCCATTCTTCCCGCCACCGCGTCCCAATTCACCAGGTTCCACCAGGCGGCCACATAGTCGGCGCGCTTGTTCTGGTACTTGAGGTAGTAGGCGTGTTCCCAGACATCCAAAGCCAGAAGCGGCTTGCCATGCACCTCGCTCACGTCCATGAGCGGGTTGTCCTGGTTGGCCGAGGAGGTGATCTCCAATTTGCCATCCCGGGAAATGAGCCAGGCCCAACCGCTTCCGAAACGCTTCATGGCGGCATCTGCGAAGACCTCCTTGAATTTGTCAAAACCGCCGAACGCACCCGTCAGCGCATCGTTCACCTTGCCTGCGGGAACACCGCCCTTGCCAGGCCCCATACAACTCCAGAACAGGTCGTGGTTCCAAGCGCCGCCGACGTTGTTGCGGAGCTTGGGGCTCGCGGAACCGATCGTGCCGAAAAGCTGCTCTATAGTGGTGGACGGGTTCGCCTCCGCAGCAATGGCTTCGTTGGCGTTCTTCACATAAGCCGCGTGGTGCTTGCCGTAGTGGAGCTGCATGGTGAGCGTGTCGATGTGCGGCTCAAGCGCTTCGTAAGGGTAGGGCAGTGGCGCTTGGGAGAAGGTCAACGCTTCCGGTGTGGGCGGAAGCACGAACGCGCGAAGCGCCGAGGGGGCGAAAACGGCACCAGCGGCCGCTTGGGCACTAAGCGAGAAGAATCGTTTGCGGTCCATGGGAGGGGATTGGCGGGATGAAGGTAGCGGAGTACCGACCGGCCGCAACGCAACCATCGGGCCGCTATCCCTTGGCGAACACCAGGAGCAATTGCCCCTTTTCCACCGCCTTGCCCTGCACCGCATGCACTTGTGCAACCACCGCATCGCCGGGCGCCTTGATCACATTCTCCATCTTCATGGCCTCCAACACCAGCACCGGATCGTTCTTTCGCACCGCGTCACCCGCCCTTACCAGCACATTGAGCACCAGGCCGGGCATGGGAGCCTTCAGCTCGGGGGACACCATGCCCGCCCGCTTATCCAGGCCGAGCGTTTGCATGAGATGCGCGCGCTCATCCTCCAATGCCACGGTGTACAGCTTGCCGCCGATACGCACCTTCACCAAGCCCTGCTCCCTGTCCTCCTTCACTACAAACGCGCGTACGGAACGGCCATCGATCAGTACGCTGAAAACCCCCTTGTCGCTCGCTTTAAGGTCGACCGGCCGATCATCCTCCGGCCGCCAGCTGCGCACTTCTTGATCGCGCACCAGGACCAGGGGCTTTTCCGCTTGGTTGATGCGTGCGTAGAGTTTGCGGGCCATGGCTGGCGAATGTAGCGGTCGAAGGGACGCTCAAGCATCGGCCCCCTCGCCGAGCTGTTCGTACACCTCGTCCGCCTCCAGGTCCTTTTGTTCACGGGCGGCTACTGCGAGGCGATCGCATAGTTCGTTCTGCGGATGGCCATTGTGCCCCCGTATCCAATGGAACTTCACTTTGTGTTGGCGATAGGCGACCAGGAAGCGCTTCCAGAGGTCGGGGTTTTTGCGCTTGGCGAACCCCTTTTTTTCCCAATCGAACACCCAGCCCTTTTCCACGCTATCCACCACGTACTTGCTGTCGCTCACGATGGTCACGTCCATGCCGGATCTTTTCAAAGCTTCCAACGCCGCGATGGCGGCGAGCAACTCCATGCGATTGTTCGTCGTGTGCCGGAACCCGCCCCAGAGCTCGCGTCGATGGGGGCCAGCTTCGAGCACGACCCCATAACCACCCGGGCCCGGATTGCCGCTGGCGGCGCCGTCGGTATAGGCGATCACTTTCATGGGGTGGTGTGCGGGAACAGCTGGGTGATGTTCGCCGCGAAGAGCTTAATACTTATGGCCAGCAGGATGATGCCGAAAGCCTTGCGCAGCACGATGAGCCCGACACGCCCCAGCAGTCGTTCGATGCGTCCCGTGAGCAGCAGTACCAGCAGCACCGGGACCATGTTCAGCAAGATGGCCACCAGAATGTTCTCCCGCTGGAACTCGGCTCGAAGCGAGAGGATGGTAGTGATCGTCCCTGCGCCGGCGATCACCGGAAAGGCAAGAGGGACGACGCTGTACACCTTGGGGTCATCACTCGGCAACCCCGGCGCGCTGTGGTCCTCCTTGAAAAGTTTGATGCCGAGTATCATTTCCAGCGCGATGAAGAACAGCACGAACGCCCCGGCCACGGCGAACGAGCGCACGTCGACCCCGACAAAGCCGAGGATGGTCTCGCCGAGATAGAGGAACACCACCATGATCCCCAGGCTGACCAACACAGCGCGCAACGGATAGACCTTGCCGGCCTTCTGCCGCACCTGAAGGATGAGTGGTATGCCCCCCACGATGTCGATCACCGCGAAAAGGATGAGGAAGGCCTTGCCGATCTCGGTCAGGGAGAGCATCGTGGGCAAAGGAACGCGCTGCTGGCCATTGGCCTCTGGCGTCTGGCCGCTCAATTACCCCCGAAGGATACTGAGCGGCCAGACGCCAGAGGCTAACGGCCCATAGCCGCAACGATGGATCCTACGACCGCGGGGTAGTTCGCATGCTCCAACGCGTGGATCCGCGTGGCTAGGGAATCCGGGGTGTCTTCTGGAAGGACCGGGCATTTGACCTGGAGCAGGTGTTCTCCTTCATCATACCGCTCGTTCACATAGTGTATGGTGATGCCACTTTCTTTCTCGCCCGCCGCGATCACCGCTTCGTGCACATAGTGCCCGTACATCCCTTTGCCCCCGTATTTCGGCAAGAGGGCTGGGTGGATATTGATGATCCGCCCGGGGAATGCCTGGACCAGAGAAATGGGGATCAAGCGCAGGAACCCGGCCAACACCACCAGGTCGATCCGCTGGGCCAGCAGCTCGCGTCGCACGGACCCGCTCCGCAGTTCTGGACCGCTGAACAGGTAGGATGGTACACCAAGGTCCCAGGCGCGTTGCACCACCCCGGCCCGGGGTTGGTCGCAGCCAATAAGTACTACACGGGCCGTATCGCTTCCCTGGAAGTACTCCACCAACCTTTGGGCATTGGTACCCGAGCCAGAAGCGAGAACGGCGATGCGGATCATCTTGAGCGCGAAGGTGTCGATTCGTTCATGGACCCTATCTATTGACCGGACCAAAGGACCTTGGCCCCGGGCCCCATTACTGACCTCCGTGATCCGGGGTGGTGCCGGATCGAAAAAGTGTTTCCTTTGCAGCCTCACTTTCAAAAGACACTGTCATGTCGGATATCAAATCCAGGGTCATCGCGATCATTGTGGACAAGCTCGGGGTAGACCAGGGCGAGGTCAACATGGAGGCGAGCTTCACGAACGACCTTGGCGCTGACAGCCTAGATACCGTCGAGCTCATCATGGAGTTCGAGAAGGAGTTCAACATCGCCATCCCCGACGACCAGGCCGAGAAGATACAGACCGTGGGCCAGGCGGTGGATTACGTGGAGAAGAACGCCAAGTAAGCCGCATAGCGGATGCAGCTCAGACGTGTGGTCATCACCGGTCTGGGCGCGCTCACCCCTATCGGCAACACTCTCCAAGCCTATTGGGAGGGTCTGGTGAGCGGCCGAAGCGGAGCCGTGCCCATTTCCCGGTTCGACGCCTCCAAGTTCAAGACCCGCTTCGCCTGCGAGGTGAAGGGCTTTGACCCGGAGCAGTTCATGGACCGCAAGGAGGCCCGCAAGATGGACCCGTACGCGCAATACGCCGTGGTGGTGGCCGATGAGGCCATCAAGGACAGCGGGCTGGACCTGGAGAAGGCGGACAAGGACCACATCGGTGTGATCTGGGGTTCGGGCATTGGGGGCCTCAAGACCTTCCAGGACGAGTGCATCGGCTTCGCCAAGGGCGATGGCACACCGCGGTTCAATCCGTTCTTCATCCCTAAGATGATCGCCGACAGCGCCTCGGGCCTCATCAGCATGCGCCATGGACTGCGCGGGCCGAGCTATGTGACCGTGAGCGCATGCGCCAGCGGCAACAATGCGCTGATCGACGCCTTTAATAACATCCGCCTTGGCCTATGCACTGCCGTGGTGACCGGAGGTAGCGAGGCCGCGATCTACGAGGCGGGGGTCGGCGGGTTCAACGCCCTGCACGCCATGAGCACGCGCAATGACGACCCCGCAACGGCCAGCCGCCCCTACGACAAGGACCGGGATGGATTTGTGCTTGGAGAAGGCGGCGCGGCCATTATTCTGGAAGACCTGGAACATGCGAAGGCGCGCGGTGCGAAGATCTACTGTGAGGTGATCGGTGGGGGAATGAGCAGCGATGCCTATCACATCACCGCCCCGCACCCGGAAGGGGTCGGCGTGTTCCTGTGCATGAAGAACGCGTTGGCGGACGCGCACATCACCGCCAACGACGTGGACCATATCAACACGCACGGAACCAGCACCCCCATCGGCGATCCCCAGGAGCTGAAGGCGATCCAACAGCTCTTCGGCGAGCAGGCCTACCGCATGAACATCTGCTCCACCAAGAGCATGACCGGGCACTTGTTGGGTGGCGCCGGTGCGGTAGAGGCGGTGGCCACCATCCTGGCGATGAAGCATGGAACGATCCCGCCCACGATCAACCATTTCACGGACGACCCCGAGATCGATCCGCGCCTGAACCTCACCTTCAACGCCGCGCAAAAGCGTACGGTGAACGTGGCCATCAGCAACACCTTCGGGTTCGGTGGGCACAACACCTCGGTGGTGTTCCGCACCTACAGCTAGGCCCGCTTGATCCGATCCCTGCTCCTCCGCGCCCGCGCTTCGGCCGAGGATCGGCGTATCGCCGCATGGGTCAAAAAGTCCTTTGGCGTTCGCCCGTCCAATTTCACGCTCTACCGCCAGGCGCTGCGTCATAGCAGCGCGGTTCCGGATGATAGGCCCGACCTGGCGAACAACGAGCGGCTCGAGTTCCTGGGCGACGCCGTTCTCGATGCCGTGGTAGGCAGCTTGCTGTTCGAGAAATACCCGAAGGAGGGGGAGGGTTTCCTCACGCGCATGCGGAGCAAACTCGTAAGTCGACAGCAACTGAACGAATTGGCGCATCGCGTGGGGATCGAGCACGTCATCGAGAGCAATGTGACACGGGGCCACGAGACCAGCGTGCCCGGTAACGCGTTGGAGGCTACGTTCGGCGCGCTTTATCTGGACAAAGGATTCGATAAGGCCCGCAAGGCCATTGTGCGTTTGATCGCTTCGCAATACGACCTGCGCGCCCTGGAAAAGGAGGACCGCGACAACAAGAGCCGCCTATTGGAATGGGGGCAGAAGAACAAGAAACGCGTTGAGTTCCACCTTACCGAAGAGGGGGGACGAGGCGGCCGGGGCAAAACGTACGTGGCCGAAG
The DNA here is from genome assembly GCA_017987895.1 of Flavobacteriales bacterium. Lineage (GTDB taxonomy): Bacteria > Bacteroidota > Bacteroidia > Flavobacteriales_F > PHOS-HE28 > PHOS-HE28. The sequence continues at coordinate 91,167 of JAGNSU010000001.1, forward strand.
TGAAGGTGGATGGCCAGGTGCAGGGCAAGGGTCGGGGCAATAGCAAGAAGAAAGCGGAACAAGAGGCGGCGGACCAGGCCTTCGCGGAGATCCAGGAAAGGCGCTCCCAAGGCCGGGGCCGCGGTCGGGGCCGCGCGCCGCGCCGTTCCGCCGACCGGCCAACGCGCGATCACGGGGAACGGCCCGAAAGTGACTGAGGTGGGCGGGACGGGAGCCTCCCCGGGCCCCCTCCTTCTGAGGACCGGGAATGGTATGTGGAACGAGCCTCATGCGCCCGTCGTGCGGTTCGGGCGCGGCCTACCTTTGGCACACCACCCCCACGCCGCCATGGCCAAAACCACCAAACTGCGCTTGGACCTGGAGCCCGACCCGGAGGTGAACGTCATCGGCATTAGTTGCCATGTGAACGATTACCGCCTTTGCTGGTCCCTGAACCGGAGCATCGGCATCGCGCTCAGTCGACGGGAGCGTGATATCCAGGACGAGGGCGATGCCAGCTACGCCGCGTTCGACCATGATGATGCCGAGACCGAGGCCCGCTTCACGTTGGTGAACAATCGCGGCGGGTCCGGGTTGTTGGTGAAAGAACAACGTTCGGCGGACTATTTCCTGGTCGTTGACGAGCGTGCGCCTTTCGATACGGACCAACTGCTCGAGCGCGTGCGCAATGCGGAGTTCGTCCTCGCCGCTTTCCCCTTGCCCTTCGACCAGCTGCGGGCCGGTCACAAACTGCTCCGATAGATCCTGATGACCGACCCCAAGACCAAGATCGTGGCCACCATTGGCCCCGCCTCCGCCTCCGCCGAGGTGCTTCGTGATCTCCTTCATGCGGGAGTGGACGTATGCCGGCTCAACTTCAGCCATGGCAGCTATGACTTCTACGCGGAGGTGATCGGCACGATCCGCTCCCTCAGCAAGGAACTCGGGATCCACACCGCCATCCTTGCCGACCTCCAGGGCCCCAAAATGCGTGTGGGTGAAATGGAGAACGGGGGAATCGACCTCCCCGATGACAGCGAACTTGTGATCAGTACCGACCCCGTGAAGGGACGCCCCGGCCTGGTAAGCACGACCTATACCCAGTTCCCGCAGGATGTGAAGCCCGGCGAACTGGTATTGCTGGACGATGGCAAATTGCGGCTGGAGGTGACCGCCACGGATGGCCGCAGCACCGTGACCACCCGTGTGATCAACGGAGGAAGGCTCACCGGGAACAAAGGGCTCAACCTGCCCAATACACGCATCAGCTTGCCCTGTCTTACCAACAAGGATAAGGAGGACCTCGCCTTCGCCCTTTCACACGATGTGGATTGGGTGGGTTTGAGCTTTGTGCGCAGCGCGCGCGACATCATCGAGTTGAAGCACATCATCCGCGCACAGAACAAGCACGCCCGCGTGGTGGCCAAGATCGAAAAGCCCGAGGCGCTCAAGGAGATCGACGACATTATCCGCGAGGCCGATGCGTTAATGGTGGCACGTGGCGATCTGGGCGTGGAGATCCCCATGGAAAAAGTGCCGCTGATCCAGAAGGACCTTATCCGCCGCTGCCTCGCCATGCACCGCCCGGTGATCGTCGCCACCCAGATGATGGAGAGCATGATCACCAGCTTCACACCCACCCGCGCCGAAGTGAACGACGTGGCCAACGCCGTGCTGGACCATGCCGATGCCGTGATGCTGAGCGCCGAAACGAGCGTCGGAAAATACCCCGTGGAGGTGGTCCGTACGATGAACCGCATTCTCGTGGAGATGGAAACATCCGATGGCATGTTCAACGTGCCCAATCCTCCCCTGGAGGAGAACGACCGGACCATCAGCGATGCCATCAGCATCGCCGCCGTACGCATGACCGAGGCGATGCCCGTGAAGGCGATCGTGACGATGACGCACAGCGGGTACACCGCCTTCAAGATCAGCAGCATGCGGCCCCGGGCGAACATCTATGCCTTCACCAGCAACCCCGCGATCCTGTGCATGCTGAACCTGGTGTGGGGCGTGCGCGCGCACTACTACGACAAGACGGTGAGCACCGACCACACCATCGCCGACATCAAGCACATCCTGCGCAACAAGAAGTTCGTGCAACAGGGCGAACTGGTGATCAACATCGCCAGCATGCCCATCGCCGAGAAGGGCATGGCGAACATGCTGAAGGTGAGCCCGGCCTAACGCGCCTGTTTGATCAGCTTGCACCTATGTGCTGCGCCATCCGCGCGCATCATCAACAAGTAATGCCCGTCGGCCAAGCGGGAGAGATCGAACGTCTGTCTGGTTGATAACACCCTCTCCTGGAATACGACGCGTCCGCTGGCATCGTGCATTTGGAGCAGGCCACCGACCATGTCCTCTTCCACGGAAAGCTGAACAAGATCAGTTGCTGGATTGGGCACCAAGTGCATCTGCGCGCCTGCATCCGCCGTACTGATATCCGTGGTGGTGATGATCGCCGTTCGCGCCGTATTCGTGATCACCGGGGCATTGAGGTCGAAGTGGATCGCCGCTGTATTCCGGATGGAATCGCCGACCACGAGATCGGTACGCGGCCGCATGCGGTAGCGAACGAAGCCATGGCTCATCAATTCGTTCACGTTGCTATCCGGCAGCAGGATGTTGTCAAACTGGAAGCGCATCTTGTGATCGAAGTCGTAGTAGGTCAGTGTCAATGGGTGCGACGCGTCGATGAGTTCGAAGCTGGGTAGGGACGCGTTCGCTGGTAGGTGATTTTCCACCGCAACGGTGAATGCCGTATCGGTGCCCGTGTTCTGGAACCGGATCGTGTAGTCCAGAATGGCATCGGCCAATGCGCTCACGAGCACTTCGGTCGGCTCCACAAGAATGTCGTTGGGGTCGAAGGAGCCGGTGACCTGGTTGTTCGTGGTAACGGTGTTGTCCCCGGGAACGAGATCGCCTGCGATTGGCGTGATCTCGGCCGTTGTGGTCACCGGGCTACCCAGTGTGTCCGCAACGGATTGCGTGCAGTACACGGAGAGCTGGATGTTCTGCAGCGGAAGCATCGGTCCGAGTGCCCATGTGAGCATGTTGCCATTGATGCTTCCGGGTGCGATCGACGTGGAGTCAAAACCGAGGCCATCATCGAGCACAAGGCTGAGGTCTGCATCAACGCTCATCGTTCCCACGTTGCGGCACAGTACATCGTAGCGCACGGGGAAGCCTGGACGGAAGGGCGAGACAGGTGTGAGGAAGACCTGGAGGTCCTGCGCGGGCACCCCTGCCGTGTACCGGAAGTCGAACCCGCTCACAGCTGGTTCATTGCCGGTGATGCTTGCGGTATGCGTGGCTGGGTCTTGCGCGAAGTGCGGGATCGTTGGGCCTGTGATGGTGTGCTGGGCCGGGCCGTTCACCGCGAACACATAACTGCCGTTGGGTTGTGAAAGCGCTAGTTCGCCATTGTTGCTCAGCCCCACCAACCGCCAACCGATACGCGGGTCGTCAACGCTGATGCTGGTGTCGTTGTCCGCATCCATGTAGAGCGTGCCAGCGAGCAGGGTGCTCTTCCTGTTGAACCGCACGGTCCAGATGTCCTGATAAGCCACGTTGCCGGGAACGAAGTGGTCCGCCGACAGGGATATTCCAGTAGCGATGAATCCATTGTCAGTAGGCGCAAGTGCATAGAAGATATCCCCATCACTTCCTCCCACGGACTTCTCCCAGAGCAGGTCACCATTTGGGCTTACCAACAGGAGCCAGCCATCCCCGCCCCCATAGGGCACCGGATTCTCCAACACGTCGTAGCAAACACTAACATCTCCATCGGAGGAAGTGGTACTTCCCGCGATCAGATAGTTTCCTTGATATGGTATCATGTCCGACGGACTATCCGGAAGACTCCCGCCGTAGGATCGGTTCCAGATGATCGAACCAGAGGCGTCCACGCGCATGAGCCACACATCCCAGTTACCGTGGTTCTCTGTAAGATCTCCATCGGAAGAGATGGATGTGCCAAGGATGAGGTAGTCCCCGCCAGGCAAGCCACGGATGTCCTGGAATTGATCCACGTCCGTACCGCCATACGTGCGGTCCCACTCGATATCTCCGTTCGCATCGATCTTCACCAGCCAACCATCGTATTCGCCATGGAGCGGCGTGCTCACATCGCCATCACTGGATCCGGTCCACCCCGCGAGAAGGGCACCGCCATCCGCAGTAGCTATGATGGATTGGCCAATGTCGATGGTGCTGCCCCCATATGTGCGCTCCCATAGTTCATTGCCATCGCTGTCCAAGGCGATGACCCATGCTTCCCAGTCGTTTTGTCCACGGAATCCGGAAACGAAGCAACCTCCATCCGATCGCGCGGCTACATGGATCCCCAGATCGTTCTGGTCCACAAGACCAGCATAGAAGCGCTCCCAGATGACAGAGCCGGCGGGGGAGACCTTCACGATCCAGAGGTCTTCGTCGCCCCAGCTATCGATGATCACCTGCCCCGCATCGTAGATGGCGCCAGTGACCACATAATTCCCATCGGCCATCACCTCGCCATGAAGGATCCGCACACTACCGAGGTCGCCGATGCGGTTTCCCCATTGCATCTGCCCCAAGCTGTCGAGACCGATGAACACCACCTCCCCGTTGGCCGGCCCCGTGGTGTTGCCAAGTTGACCATCTGCGGAATTGCTTGTTGCTGCGAGAAAGAAGCTCTTGTCGGGCAACTGATGGATGAAGTGCCCGGCGTCCGAAGAGCCGCTTCCAAGCGAGCGTGTCCAGGCCACGGTGGGGATCTGCGCATGGACCGACGCGGCCGAGGCCAGCAATAGCAGTAAAGCGAGCATCGGTTTCATGGCAGGTGGTATTCTACGACGAAGCTAGACGCAGGACCGTGTGCCGCCAAACAGCGCGGGCCTGGGGCGATCCTCTAGCACACATGGCCCTATAGTCCATCGCGGAACAAGGCATGGTGAACATGCTCCGGCCGCGTCCGGTACAGAATTACTTCACCACCACCTTCTGGTAGCGCATCCCTTCGTTCGTTTTCAGCACAACGACGAAGGTGCTACCCGTGTGACGCGATAGATCGGTCGTGAAGCGATGTTCACCCTGCACCGCATGGCGATGCAGCAGTTGTTCGACCAATGCACCGTCGCTTCCGAAGAGAGAAAGGTCCGCGATGGTGGACCGATCCAAACGGATGGAGATGGTGATCCGCCCATCGGTGATCGTGGGCTCCACCACCAATGCGTGGTAGTGCGGCACGGGCTCGCTCGATATGATCGCCGTGGGAGCATCCACGGTGTACTTGTAGATCCGCGCGCCGGACATGTAGGCGAGCGAATCGTTCAAGCGGAAGAAACGGTTGTAGTTGCTGCCCACCGGTTCCTGGCTCCAGCTAGCGCCGCCATCGGTGGTGCCCCACAGCGAGTTGTCGCCGCCGATCCAGCCTCGGAGACTGTCCAGGAACCCGACGACTTCTACGTACGTGTATGAGTTCGATACGACCGTGGTGCTCCACGTCTGGCCTCCATCGGTGCTGCTGAGCAGCCGCGTATCATCGTTCACCGGCTCGCTGTACACTGATGCGTACCAGCGATCGGCATCCAGCCGCTGGATCTTCCAGACGATGTCCGATGCCAAGCCGGTGAGGTGCTTGGGCTGCCAGGTGGTACCGCCGTCGGTGGTATGCAGAATGATGCCTCCGTCGCTCGCAGGACTTGCCGTGCCGGTGACGAAGCCCGTGTCGGCGCTGAGGAAGTGGATGTCCACCAGGGCAGTGGCATGTGCGCTCATATCGATGTAGCTCCAACTATCACCGCCATCCGTGCTCTTCACCACGTAGGCAGGAGAAGCCCACAGGCCGGTGCCGTAGATCGTGTTCGGCGAGGGTGCGGATAATCCGCAGATACCCGGTGGGGAAGGGGTGATCGACCCGCTTACGTCGATCCATGTGGTGCCGCCATTGTGCGTGCGGTAGAGCTCGCCGTTCAGCGATCCGCAGAAGCCGGTGTCGGCATTGATGAACTCGATGCTACGCAGATAACTAGGCGAGGTGAACTGCAAATTCCAGGTGGCACCCCCGTTCACGGTCTTGCGGATCCAGCCCGTGGGTCCGCCCGCGGCCCAGCCGACGCTATCGTTGACGAAGTAGATGTCGTCGTAGCGCGCGGAGGAAGGAATATTAAGCGTGGACCACGTGCCTTGCCCGTGGGCGATCGTCGCAAGAAGAACAACGAACGGGATCGCGATGACCTTTCTCATATGCTCAACGTGTCCGACAAAGGTGATGTGATAATGTGGTTGCTCACTTGGGATCGTGGAAACATGCTTGTGCACACCCCGCAGCACCGTGAGGAGCCCGGATACCTTGCCTTGCACAACCGCCCGTCATTGCGAGCAATGGTGACGGCTTAACCCTGGACCGATGCTGGAACGCGACTGGGACCGAGTGGCAGTAACTTTCGAAGAGGAGATATTCAATGTTCCGGCGAACGATCGGAGAGGCCTGATACCGCAGGCGGTACAACGGTATGCATCAAAGGAAGCCGTGGCCACCGATCTTGGTTGTGGTGTGGGCCGTACACTGCCCTTATTGGCCGATCGCTTCGGCAAGGTGTACGCGGTGGACGTGAGCAGTCAATGTTTGACAGTCGCCGCGGAAGCTTGTGCCGACCACCCGAACATCAGTTATGTGCATGCCGATCTTTCCAAGGACCGCAACAGCTATCCCGCAGCGGATCTTGTGCTGTGCATCAACACATTGTTGAACGCATCGATCGAAGTGCGTGAACCCTTGATCGACCGCACCTGTCGCAGCGTGAAGCGCGGTGGTCATTTGTTGCTCGTCGTACCCTCGTTGAACTCCGCATTGCTCACCGCGTTCCGGCATTTGCAATGGAACCTACGGGATGGCATGGATCCGAAGGAGGCGCAAAAAGCGGCCGCGCTCAATAGCAAGGGCCTTGACCACGGCACCGTGTACATAGATGGGGTGCCCACCAAGCATTACCTACGCGAGGAGCTCGAAGCGATGCTCGACGATCACGGCTTCGCGGTGGAATCGATCGAGAAATTGGAGTACCCGTGGAACACCGAGTTCGATGCGCCACCCAAATGGATGAAGGCGCCCTATCCCTGGGATTGGTTCGTGGCCGCGCGACGCGTGCGGTAGGCCATCACCGCGCCGCACGTCCTAGGGCGAGGTCGAGATAGAACCCCGGCTCTCTCAGCCGCGCACGCAGATCCATGTCCGTGAACATGCTGCTGATGGTATCGGCCAGCGCGGGGTTCTTGTTCGCGCGGTCCACCACGAAGTCGAAGAGCCAGGCCTTGTGCGCAAGACGCTGCAGCCGCGTGCTGATCGCAAGCTCCTGCCCCAAGCGCTTCCAGACCCGTTGGTCGTAGGCTTTCAGGAACTCAGCATCCGTGCGTTGCGCGCGCAGAGCTTCGGTGGCCACATCCGCTGCATGCACCCCGCTGATCATGGCGTGGCTGATGCCTTCGCCGGTGAACGGATCGATCAAGTGGCCCGCGTCGCCGATCAGCAGAAACCCAGCGCCGCTCAATGGATGTCGCTTGCTGGCGAGTGGAAGACCCATGCCTTGAACGGGACCTTCCAGCGTAGCTGTGGCGAAACGATCCTTCAGTGTCGGATGCGTGGTGACGAGCCGCGGAAGCTCGGCTTTCAGATCGACCTTCCGGTCGCGCACCACATCGCTGCGCAGACCCAGGCCCACATTGGCCCTTCCGCTGGGGAGCGGAAAGATCCAGAGGTAACCGGGCAGCAACTGTTTTAGGAAGTGGAGTTCGATGAAGCCTTCTGGATCGAGGCCTTGTATGCCCCGATAGTAGGCGCGCACGCCGGCCGCATGATGATGCGGGTCCATGGGCAGACCCGCCACATGCCGCGCGAAGTGCGAGTTGGCACCATCGGCCGCCAGGATCAGCTTGCAGTTCGCGGTTGTCGGTTGATGGTTGTCCGTCGTCTTGGACAGTGCAATGGACCATCCCGAAGAGGAACGCTCATAGCTCTTGGCTTGCGTCCCCTCGAGCACGTCAACATGCGGGTTCCGCTTCACGGCATCAAAAAGGAGCGCATCGAACGCAAGCCTTGGTAGAATGGCTCCGGGCGCCTCTCCAAGTCCGATCTCGCGGCTGAACGGAACGCGCAATGCCCGTCCGCTCGGTGCGACGAAGGTCACCCCCCAACTGGGCAGCCGACCGGCGTTCCGGTTCACGGCGTCGGTCAGGGCGGGGTCCAAACGACCCAGCGAACGCATCACCTTACCGCTGAGCGCATCCCCACACACCTTGTCGCGTGGGAAGACCGCCTTCTCCACCAGTACGCACCGCATCCCGTGCTTCGCGAGCTGTAGGGCGGCCGCACAGCCACCAGGGCCACCGCCGACTATGCAAACATCCGTGTCGATCGCCGCGCTCATGAGATGGTCACTTCGTGCTGGACCGACATTCGTTCCGGTCGGCCGACGTCACGGTGTTACTCCGGTCCATCCCGGCAAGTTCAGGACCGGAAGGCTTCCCCACCGAACTGCTCCAGGAAGCGCACATCGTTCTCCCAATAGAGGCGGAGATCGGGGATGCGGTACAACAACTGGGCGATCCGCTCCACACCCATGCCGAAGGCGAAGCCGGAGTATTCCGTGGGGTCGATACCGCAATTGCTCAACACGGCAGGGTCCACCATGCCGCAACCCATGATCTCCACCCAGCCGCTGTGCTTGCACACGGCGCAACCCGTACCGTCGCAGATGCTGCAGCTCATATCCACCTCCGCGCTCGGCTCGGTGAAGGGGAAGTAGCTGGGCCGCATGCGGATCCGCACCTCCGGCCCGAAGAGGCTCTTGGCGAAGTGGTCCAAGGTGCCCTTCAGTTCAGCGAAGTTCACGTCCTTGTCCACATAAAGCCCTTCCACTTGGTGGAACATGCAATGCGCACGTGCGCTTATCGCTTCGTTGCGGTACACGCGACCGGGGCTCACCGTGCGGATCGGTGGTTTCTGGCCTTCCATCACGCGCACTTGCACACTGCTGGTGTGGGTGCGAAGAGCCAAGCCCCCCGGACCTTCCACGAAGAACGTGTCCTGCATATCCCGTGCGGGATGTTCGGGAGGGAAGTTGAGCGCACCGAAGTTGTGGTGGTCGTCCTCCACTTCCGGGCCCTCGCTCACCGTGAAGCCGATGCGGGCGAAGATGTCGACGATGCGTCGGCGGACCAGGGTAATGGGATGCAAGCTGCCCGGGAGGTCCAGCGCGGCGGGACGCGTGCCGTCCGAAGAAGCGATGGTTCTGGCCTCTTGCCCGGCCGTGGCGGTCTGTAGTTCCTCCAAGCGGGCCTGTGCGGCTTGCTTCAACTGGTTGATGCGCTGGCCCAGTGCCTTCTTTTCCTCCGAGGAAACCTGTTTGAAAGCGTCGAAGAGCGCGGTTAGTGAGCCGTTCCGCCCCAAGTAGGCCACCCGGAAGCGCTCGACCTCATCAGCGTTCGTCGCGGCCGCAGCGGCCACTTCGGCCTCCAGCGAATTGATGCGTTCCAGGAGGCTCATTCCAGCACTTTCATCCACATGCGTACATCCACCAAGGGTCGGTCGTGTTGATCGCGCTCGACCGCGGCGATCCTGTCCAGCACATCGAGGCCTTCGATCACCTCCCCGAAGACAGTATAGGCACCGTCGAGATGAGGAGCCCCGCCCTGCGTGGCATACGTGCGCTTGGCCTCGTCGTCGTAGCTCACCGGAGTGCCCATGCTCGCATTGCGCTTGCTCATCATGTCCATTTCCGCGGCCTGGTAGGTACGGCCGTGCACGATATAGAACTGGCTGCCGCTGCTTTCCTTCGCGGGGTTCACTTGGTCGCCTTGCCGCGCGGCGGCCAGCGCACCTTTTTTGTGGAACATGCCCGGGAGGATCTCAGCCGGTATTTTATAGTCCGGTCCGCCCGTACCCAAGGGCATTCCCGCAGCAGCATGTTTACTGCCCGGGTCGCCGCCCTGTACCATGAAGCCCGGAATGATCCGATGGAAGCACAGGCTGTCGTAGTACTGATCTCTGACCAACTTCAGGAAGTTGTCCCGGTGCAGCGGGGTCTCATTGTACAGGGCTACGATCAGGACCCCGAGGCTGGTGCGGATCTCCACCAAGTGTTGGGGGCCATCGTCCTTCGGCTGGGCCGGGAGAGCCGGAATACCCGCCAGGATCATTAGCACAGAGAGGACTTTGGCCCGGAGGCATTGCAGGGACATCGCGCGCAGCGTTACTTTTGAGGATCGCCGAACCTTGGCTGGCAAGGCGCCCAAAAGTAAACCGATGAGGCGATCGACCTTCCGTGCCCTGGTCCCCGTGGCCGCATTGCTCCTGCTTTGGCTGGTACTACCGGCTTGCAATAAGGAGAAGCCCACGACGGCCATCGTCACCATTACCGATGAGGATGGGTACCCCCAAGCCGAGGCTTATGTGAAGCTCTATGCCAACCCGGTCTATCCCTTGGGCGACCCCTCCCGTCTGATGCAGGAGAAGTTGACCGGCAGCGATGGACGCGCGGAGTTCGACTATTCCAGCTTTTATGAGCAGGGACAGTCCGGGTTCGCGGTGCTGGATATCGTGAGCTTCAAGGATAGCGCGGTGGGCGAGGGCATCATCAAGATCGTGGAGGAGGAGACCTCGGAGGAGACCGTGGTTCTCGTGCCGATCGCACCCTAGGCCGTAGCGCCGAGCCACCGGGTCAACCTCAGGCGGGTCGATCGAAGTAGTCCAACACCGCCTCCTTCATCAGGCGCTCCTGTTCCTTGTCGTTGAGCGGTGGCAGTTCCTTCACTCGTTCGAAATGCGGCCATCCGTCCGCATCGCGGCCTAGCTCCTTATAGTAGCCGTAGGGCATCAGCAGCACGCAAATGCCGATGTGCATCAGGTTCAACTTCTCGTCCTTTTTGAACTCGCGCGCGTGCTGCCCCAGCTCTTGCACGCCGATCAGGAAGATCAGCCCGTTGAGGTCCACGGGGGCGCCAAACCGAACCTCCATGGCCTTGAGCAGGTCGCGCCAGCGTTTTTCGAACTGTAGGTCCACGTGGGGTCGGAATTCCGGGTGCGAAGATCTTCACATCTTCACCGCCACGCGAACGGATCTTCTGCTATGAACTGGCTTGACTGGGCGATCATCATCGTGCTGGGCATCGCGGCCTTCCAAGGCTTCGCGCGGGGCTTTATCGTGGAACTCGCGTCGCTGGTGGCGCTGGTCGCCGGCATTTGGGCGGCCACACACATCAGCAGCAGTGTTGCAACGGCCATCGGTCTCGACCCGACGAAGGAGATCTTGGCCTTCGTGGTGACCTTCCTGTTGGTGCTGATCGGGGTGCATTTGCTCGCGCGCTTCCTAACCACCCTCCTAGACGCGGCCGAGCTGGGCCTGCCGAACAAGTTGGCGGGCATCGTCTTCGGCGTCCTGCGGTCGGCGTTCACCCTCAGCATCGCCCTGAACCTGCTGCTCGGTTATTCCAAGGGGGATATGCCGCCCAAGCATGTCCAGGAAGGCTCTCAGTTCTTTGAACCGCTGCGGGCCTTCGCGCCATTGATCATGCCCGCACTCGGTGAGACCAAGTGGGTGCATCAAGTGATGGAGGATGTGAAGGAGGAGGCGAGCGAGTTGACCGATTGATACGGACGATAAAGGCTGCGGGTCGAACGGCCCCTTATTCCCATACCGCCGCGATCCCCGGCAGCACCTTGCCTTCCAGGAACTCAAGCATCGCGCCGCCGCCGGTGCTCACATAGCTCACCTGGTCCGCCAGACCGAACTGGTTCACTGCGGCTACGCTATCACCGCCGCCCACCAGGGAGAAGGCACCGTATTTGGTCGCATCGGCTAGAGCGGTGGCGATGGCGAGCGTGCCACGCTGGAAATTCTTCATCTCGAACACGCCCATGGGACCGTTCCAGAGGAGGGTCTTGTTGCGGTTCACCACCGTGCTGAACGCTTCTATCGTCAATGGTCCGATGTCCAGGCCCATCCATCCGTCGGGAATGCTCGTGGCCGGGCAGATGTCCGTGTTGGCGGTGTCCGAGAAGGCATCGGCCACCACCGCATCGGTGGGCAAATGGATATGGACACCCAGGTCCTGCGCTTGTTGCATGATGGCCCGAGCGGTGTCCAGCTGGTCTTCTTCCACCAACGACGACCCCACCTGGCCGCCGTGCGCCTTAATGAAGGTGAAAGCCATGCCCCCACCGATGATAACCTCATCACACTTCGCCAACAGGTTCTCCAGGACGGCGATCTTGCTGCTCACCTTGGCCCCACCAATGATGGCGCATACGGGCCGCTGCGGGTTGTCCAACACCTTGCCTACATTGGCCAGTTCGCTCTCCACCAAATAGCCGAAGAGTTTGGCGGAGGGAAAGAAGCGGGCGACGATGGTGGTGCTGGCGTGCGCACGATGAGCGGTGCCGAACGCATCGTTCACATAAACGTCGCCGAGTTCGCTCAGTAGTTTGCTGAAGGCTTCATCGCCGATCTCTTCTTCCGGGTGGAACCGCAGGTTCTCCAATACCAGCACTTCGCCCGGCCTCAATGCGGTGGCTTTGGCCTTCGCATCCGGACCTATGCAATCAGTGGCGAACTGTACGGGTTTGCCGAGCAGCGTGCCAAGGTGTTCCGCCACGGGTTTCAGGCTCATGGCGGGGTCCACTTTCCCCTTCGGGCGGCCGAGATGGCTCATGAGGATCGCGCTACCGCCATCCTTGAGGATCTTGTTCACCGTGCGCACGATGGCCCGCGCTCTGGAATCGTCCGTCACCCTGCCATTGGCATCCTGTGGCACATTGAGGTCCACACGGACCAGTGCTTTCTTACCCGCGAAGTCGAACGTGTCCATTGTCAACATGGGGCAAAAATACCATGCCTATAGCGAGCATTGGCCGGAAGTGGACCAGACAGGGTCACATGAGCGCATGTTGCGTTGCTTTGCAATCGTGCTCTTCTCCCGCATCATCGGACAAACGGCGCTGAAAGCGCGACTTATCGGCAACATACGCGAGGGCCGTGTCCCGCATGCACAGTTCTTCCTGGGCCCGCGCGGCAGCGGCAACCTGGCGCTGGCGCTGGCCTATGCCCGTTACTTGCTCTGCGAAGCACCGGGTGTGGCCGATAGCTGCGGCGAGTGTCCGGCCTGCAAGCAAATGGACAAGCTGGCACACCCGGACCTGCACCTGAGCTTCCCGATCTACTTGAGCGAGAAAGTGAAGACCTGCGATACGTTCACTGCGGATTGGCGCGCACTTGTCCTGAAGGAACCGTTCCTGGACGCGGCCATTTGGCGGGACCAGCTGGAAGGGGAGAACAAGCAGCTACGGATGGGTGTCAACATCGCGGCCGACATTACGCGCAAACTCAGCCTCAAAGCGTACTCCGGAGGTTGGAAGGTGATGTTGGTGTGGCTTCCTGAAATGATGGACGCCCCCGCAGCGAACAAACTGCTCAAGGTCCTGGAGGAACCAGAACCCCGAACGCTCTTCTTGCTCGTAGGGACCGAAGCCGACCAATTGCTCCCCACCATACTCAGTCGCACCCAGCTTGTGAAGGTGCCGGCCCTGGCGGAGGCCGATGTGGAACAGGCGCTTCTTGCGCGGTACGATGACCTGAAACCGGAGGATGCGCGCGCGTGCGCGGTACGCAGCGGGGGTGACCTGCTTGAGGCGGTCGCCATGGCCGAAAAGAGCGAGGAGGAGCTCTTCGTGCTCTTCCGGGATTGGTTGCGCGCTTGCTACGGGCTGCGCGTGCATGAGGCCGCCGAGTTCTCGGAGCACTTCGCCAAAATGGGTCGCGAGCGCCAGAAGAGCCTGATGCGCTACGGCCTCCATTTGATCCGCATGAGCCTATTGCAGGCCGAACGCGTGCCACAGTTGGTGCGTGCCGTAGGGCAGGAGCAGGATTTTGTGCAGAAGTTCGGTGCGTTATTGAACGAACGGCGAGTGGCCGGCTTGCGCGAAGAACTGGAAACGGCCCATGTGCATCTGGAGCGCAACGCCAATCCGAAGGTGCTTTTCATGGATCTGAGCTACCGGGTGTACGGGCTGCTGCGGGCATAGTCCTACCCGTATTTCGGGCCCCAGCGAGCCACCTATCTTCGCGCCCCATGGGATGCGCGAGCTGTAGCAGCGGGAAGGACGGGAAACCGGCAGGGTGCAAGAGCAACGGCTATTGCAGCAGCAGCGGGTGCAACAAGCTCGGCGTGTTCGACTGGCTCACGGGGGTGCCGCTTCCCGGCGGCCAACAGGCCTTCGACGCGGTGGAGGTGCGGTTCAAGAACACCCGCAAAGGGTTCTACCGATGCCCGCCCAGCCTGGGTCTTACCCAAGGCGATGCCGTCGTACTGGAGGCCAGCCCAGGATACGACGTGGGCGTGGTGAACCTCACGGGTGAACTGGTACGAGCTCAAATGTCCCGTAAGGAGAAGGAGCTGGATACCTTCGAATTGCGCAAAGTGCTCCGCAAGGCCACCCAGGAAGACCTGGACCGCTGGCATGCCGCACGGAAGCAGGAGGACGAGACGCTCTTCGCTTCGCGCGCCATCGCTCGCGAGGCGCGCCACGAGATGAAGGTCACGGACGTGGAATACCAAGGCGACGGTACCAAGGCCATTTTCTACTATGTGGCCGAGGAGCGAATTGATTTCCGTGACCTGGTGCGCAAGTTGTCGGACCGTTTCAAGGTGCGTGTGGAGATGAAACAGATCGGTGCACGGCAGGAGGCCGGGCGCATCGGCGGCATCGGTAGCTGTGGGCGCGAGTTGTGTTGCAGCACCTGGCTCACCGATTTCCGCAGTGTGACCACAAGCGCCGCCCGCTATCAGCAACTCGCTCTCAACCCGCAGAAGCTCGCGGGCCAATGCGGCAAGTTGAAATGCTGCCTCAACTATGAGCTCGATATGTATATCGAGGCCGTGAAGAGCTATCCTTCACCCAACGCCAAGCTGAAAACCAAGCAAGGGATCGGTGCGCATCTGAAGACGGACATCTTCTTGGAGAAGATGTGGTACGGGTTCAAGCGACCGGGAGAGCCGTTCGTGATGGCGGGATTCCCCATTGACGTAGTACGTGATGTCCTCGCCAAGAACAAGGAGGGCATCGAGCCCGAAGTGGACCTGAACATGACGGACGAGCCGGTCAGTGCTGTCAAAGCGCCCGACTATGAGAACGTGGTGGGCCAGGACGACCTCACTCGCTTCGACCAAAAGAACAAAGGGGGCAAGCAACGTGGAGGGCGCAACGATCGGGACCGCAGGAACCGCGAACGGCCTCGTGGCGAAGGCGGAGCACCCGCCAAACCGCCCCCTGCAGCCGCTCCACAAAGCACCGGACAACCACCGCGTCAGGGTCGTGGCGATCGTCGCGGACGGGATGGACGGCGTGACCGGGGCCCACGGCCGGACCGACCTGCGCAACCCCCGCAACCGCCCCAGGCGTGAACCGCTCGGCTCTAGTTCTTCTGCTCGCAGTTGCGCTCCTGGCGTGCGGTCGGCCGGAGATCTACCAAAGCGACGTGCCTTTACCAGAAAGCGGTTGGGTCCGAGGCCTACGGCCGACGTTCTGTTTCGGGATCACCGACACGGTGACCCCGCACGATGTCTTCATCGATGTGCGCCACACGGGCGATTACGCCTACAGCGACCTCTATCTGTTCGTGGACATCATCGCCCCGGACGGGCGCATACTTCGCGATACGGTGGAATGCCTTCTGGCCGACCCCATGGGCCGCTGGTATGGGCGCGGTAGCGGCTTCGTCCTCGCCGATCGCTTCAAGGCGCACGTTCTGTACAAGTTGGGCAATAGGTTCCCGCGCACCGGCCGTTATTGCCTTCGCATGGAACAGGCCATGCGCACCGACACCCTGCATGATGTGTTGGATATCGGGATCAGTATCGCTCCTTCGCAAGCCG
The DNA here is from genome assembly GCA_017987895.1 of Flavobacteriales bacterium. Taxonomy (GTDB): domain Bacteria; phylum Bacteroidota; class Bacteroidia; order Flavobacteriales_F; family PHOS-HE28; genus PHOS-HE28. The sequence goes on from JAGNSU010000001.1 coordinate 107,061, forward strand.
ACCCGCCACCGACCCGCCGCTAACTTCGGCCTCCGATGAGTGCATCTCCCGCCGCCCCGCGTCGCCGCCCGCTCCTCTGGCTCCTCTGGTTCGCGTTGCTCGGCCCGCTGCTGGCACTTGCCCTGGCGCTCTTCATTGCCGCCACTGGCGACCTGCCGGGAACCAGTGACCTGGAGAACCCGCGCAGTGACCTGGCCACCGCCATACTCTTCAGCGACGGCAGCCTCATGGGCCAGTATTATCGCGAGAACCGGATCCCCGTGAAGTACGATCGGATCAGCCCGCATGTGGTGAACGCGCTGATCGCTACCGAGGACGAACGCTTCCGCGATCATAGTGGGATCGACCTGCGCGGAACGCTCCGGGCGGCCGTGTACTTGGGCCGCAAGGGGGGCGCCAGCACGATCACCCAACAGTTGGCCAAGATGTTGTTCACGGAAAAGCCGGCCAGTTCCGTGCAACGCATCTTCCAGAAGCTACAGGAATGGATCATCGCCGTACGACTGGAAAGGCAGTACACCAAGGAGGAGATCATCGCCATGTATCTGAACCGCTTCGATTGGATCAACCAGGCGGTGGGGATCCAAAGCGCGGCGCATGTGTACTTCAACACAAGCCCGGACAGTCTGCGCATCGAAGAAGCAGCACTGCTGGTGGGTATGTGTAAGAACCCCGCGCTGTTCAATCCCCTCCGCCGACCCGACACCACCGAGCACCGGCGCATGGTCGTGCTGGCACAGATGCAGCGCGCGGGCATGATCGACCGCGAACGATACGATTCACTGAAAGCACTTCCGCTCGGGCTGCGTTTCCAACGGATCGATCATACCGAAGGCCCTGCGCCCTACTTCCGCGAGGTGTTGCGCGCCAAGCTCACGGCCCTTTTCAATGAAAAGGACCCGGCCACGGGCAAGTACAGATTGGCCAAGGCCGACGGCAGCCCATACGATATTTATACCGATGGCCTCAGCATCCACACCACCGTGGATCCCCGCCTGCAGGCCTACGGTGAGTTCGCCGTGCAGGAACATCTGCGCAGCGAATTGCAGAAGGATCTCTTCAAGGACCTGGCGAAGAAGAAGAACAAACCCTTCGATTTCCGCGTGACCGAGGCGGAGATCCAGACCATCATGAGAACCGCGATGAAACGTAGTGTGCGTTACCGCGTCCTCGTCGGTAAGCAGTGCCCAGCGTGCGAGCGCCCAGCGCAATTCATCGAGGAGAGGATGCACGAGGGTACGCGCCAGCACCACTGCCGTGCCGACTTGGGCGGTTGTGACACGTTCTGGCCGGTGGTGAAGGAGAAGGACATCCCCCCCATTTTCGAGAAGCCAGTTCCCATGCGCCTTTTCAGTTGGCGCGGGGAGATCGATACGGTGATGAGCCCGATGGATTCGATCCGCTACTACAAGAGCTTCTTACAGAGCGGACTTTACAGCATCGATCCGCGCACCGGCTTCGTGAAGGCCTGGGTGGGCGGCATCAACTTCAAGCACTTCCAGTACGATCATGTGGAGCAGGCACGTCGGCAGGTCGGTTCCACCTTCAAGCCCTTCATTTACGCCACGGCCATGCGCGAAGGACTGGCCCCTTGTTTCACACTGCCCAACCAGAAGGTGTGTTTCGATATGCCCGAGGGTCAGCCCGATTGGTGCCCGGAGAACAGCGATGCCAAATACGGCGGCATGATCACCCTGAAGCAGGCCCTGGCCGGATCCATCAACACCGCGACCGCCTGGCTGATGAAACAATACGGCCCATTGCCGGTCACCGTTCTGGCCAGGCACATGGGCGTAAAGAGCCCCTTGGACCCCGTTCCAAGCCTTTGCCTCGGGGTGGCCGACCTTACTCTCGAAGAGATGACCGGTGCGTTCGCCGCGTTCGCGAACCAAGGGGTCCACATCGAACCTATCCTTTTCACCCGGATCGAGGACAAGAACGGCAACGCCATCTACGACGTGATGCCCAGCACCACCGAGGCGCTGGACGAGAACACGGCTTACATCATGCTGGACATGCTCAAGGGGGTGATGGACCGCGGCACCGGCCTGCGCCTTCGCGGAGGCGGGGGGGGGAACCGGGCCAAGTATGGGAACATCAAAGTGCCCACCGCAGGAAAAACAGGGACCACCCAGAACAACAGCGACGGCTGGTTCATCGGGATCACGCCCGACTTGGTGACCGGAATCTGGACTGGTGCGGAGGACCGCAGCGTGCGCTTCGCCAGCACGGACAAGGGCCAGGGCGCGAACATGGCGTTGCCCATCTATGGTTACTACATGAACAAGGTTTACGCGGACAGCACCATCACCATCAGCACCGAGGATTTCGAACGCCCCAGTGGCTTCGACGCATCCGTGCTGGACTGCGGGAAAGAGCTCCCCATGCTACTAGAGGAAAGCCCGGAGTGGGAGTGATACCGGGCCTATCTTCGCCAGCACCTCAAGGTATTCCAGATGAATAAAGTGGTGGCCAACGCGGATGCGGCAACAAAGGGTATCGGCGATGGCATGACCCTCATGGTCGGTGGCTTCGGTCTTTGCGGAATACCGGAGAACAGCATCGCCGCCCTCGTCCGCATGGGTGTAAACGGCTTGACGTGCATAAGCAACAATGCCGGGGTGGATGACTTTGGCCTAGGGCTCTTGTTGCAGCGGAAGCAGATCAAGAAGATGATCAGCAGCTATGTCGGAGAGAACGAGGAGTTCGAACGCCAGATGCTGAGCGGTGAACTGGAAGTGGACCTGATCCCCCAGGGTACGTTAGCGGAACGTTGCAGGGCCGGTGGCTCGGGCATCCCCGCGTTCTTCACACCGGCAGGCTACGGTACCGAGGTGGCGCTTGGAAAGGAGGTGCGTGAGTTCCATGGAAAGATGTACGTGATGGAACAATGGCTGCGTGCCGACTTCAGCATTGTGAAGGCGTGGAAAGGAGATACGCTCGGGAACCTGGTCTACCGCCATACCGCCCGCAACTTCAATCCGATGATGGCCATGGCCGGTGGCATCACCATCGCAGAGGTGGAACACTTGGTACAGCCAGGTGAATTGGATCCGGACCAGGTCCACACACCCGGGATATTCGTCAATCGCATTTTTCAAGGGAGCGGATACGAAAAGCGTATTGAGCAGCGCACCACAAGGAAGCGCGGCTGACGACGAGCAGGACGGGGGCCTGTGAACAAGTGTCCATGATCGGCAAGGACCATCGCTTTTTTGTTGCCCTTGTATCGTGCCTGTTCTGTTTTCTGATCGCCCGGGCGCTATGGGTCCCTTGGGTGCATGATGAATGCGCCTCGCTCCTTTGGTACGCAGAGCCAGGGGTGTTCCTGCCACCGCACGCCCATGCCGACGCGAACAACCACATCCTGAGCTCGGCCCTTGGCGCCCTGTTCATCCGGCTGTTCGGGCTGTCTTTGTTGGTCTCGCGGCTTGGTAGCGTGCTGGCCTTCGCGCTCTATGCCTTCACGGTTTGGAGGCTCGGCGCCCGTATCCGGTCACGATCGCTGCGTTGGTGCGCATGGCCCCTCCTTCTCTTTTGTCCCTTTCTCTTCGAGTTCTTCGCTTTGTTCCGCGGATACGGGTTGGAACTCGCCTTCCTCGCGGTGGCCGTGAATGGCGGCTTGCGATGGGCCCGTACATTTTCGCTACCAGCGTTCGCGCAGTTGCTCGGTGGGGTCGCACTGGCCGATCTGAGTGTGCTGGCATTGGTGCCCTTGTGGGCGTTGTTGGTGGCTTTTTTGGCCGCGGTGCTTGTGTTCCGTCGCCAAGGGTTCCAGCGACGCGCGCTCGTTCTTCATTCCGCGCTTTGGTTCGTCTTGGGGCTGTTGCCGCTGCTTTGGGGCTTGGACCTGGCCTTCGATCTGCGCGCGAAAGGATTGCTGTACCATGGAAGCACCACCGGTCTTCTGCCGGTGACGATCGGCCCGCTGAGCAATTTGGTGGTCGGCGGAGATGGTCCACTGATCCGGTGGGCTGTGGTCCTCTTCTGCTTGTTCCCGCTCGGCACGACCATCGCGCTGAACGCGTGGAGGCGTCCGCTGGGGATCGTGAGCGTGTTTTTTATGGCGGACGTGTTCATGCGTATTGCCCTCGCATGGTGTCTTGATGTGAACTATCCGGAGGACCGCGCCGCGTTGCACTTGCTTTGGTTGGTACTGTTCGCTGTGCCGTTGGCGTTGGATGAACTCTCCACGATCCGGCCCCGAGTACGCTGGTTGGGCCCGCTTCTGCTCTTGCTCCCGCTTCGCGCTCTCTTGTCGGCGAACGTGGACCATACGTCCCTATGGCCGGAACAATCCGCCCCCGAACGCTTCGTGGTACGCTTGGATGAAATGCAACGCAAGGCGGGCCGTTCGCTCGTGGTAGGTGCCTACCACCAGATGGAGCTTACGCTGCCATACATGGCACGTCACCTTGGGCGCACCCCGGTCCGGCCGCACGCGCAGGGATTTCCGGAAGGCACACACGACGTGCGCATCGCGGACGAGCGACACCTGGCCGCCGCATCCATAGGTTTTACGGAAGTGGATCACAGCCCTGGGAACAGGTTGCATTTCCTGGTGCGGGGAACTCCGTTGCAGCGTTCATTGGTCCATGCCGATAGCACGCTCCGTATGGATCCGAACGATGAGTTCTTCCGGTTATGGACGGGTGAGGCTTCGCACGATGTGATCTTGGTGGAGGTGCGCTGTTCCATTAATGCGCGAGCGGTATCCCCCGATCTATTGTTGGTGGCGTCCACCAAGGATGCGGAGGGGCATGATCTGGTCTACGACGCGGTGCGACCCTCCGCATTGGGCCGGATGAACACCGGGGAGCCCGCGACCTATTCGGCGCGTTTCGAGAGCATCCCTGGTGCCGCGCACTACGCACTGTACTTCTGGAACGCAACGGGACATCCCGTGGAGATCAGTGGCGTGGAGTTGCGGGTGTTCACGCTAAGGTGATCACGCAAGGAGCTCACCTGAGCGAATACAGCGCACAGACCCCATTGCTTTTTTCCTCCTGGTGCGTGGCATGCAAATGGGATCGCAACAAGTCCAAGGCTTGGCGTTGCGCATCGTTCTGCGGCGATCCGACCACGAGGATATGGTCCGCCCCGATAAGCAAGGCGCCGGGCACATTGCTCCAAGGCTCCAACAGATCGAGCGGATGAGCAGGGGCGTTGGCGCGCGCTGCCATAGTGCCATCGGACCACCGCAGGGGGAAGTGGGGATTGATGAACTCGTAGTTGGAAAGGTCCAATACCGCGCGATCCGCGAAGGCAAGCTCCGGCAGATGCGCGTCCAACCAATCGAAGCTGATGAACGCGACCGAACTCCCCGCGACCACACCGTTCGCAATGGAATAGCACGCACTGAGGCGCTCGTTCTTCCGCCCCTGATCCCGTTGGCGGACGACCTGCTGAGAAACAAGGATCGCCAGCACGATGGGTGATGCCCAGGCCGCTCGCAGGCCTCGTTGGGGAAGCGCGATCAACCAGAACATGACGCACAAATGGGTCAGGATCGCCATTCGCATCAGTATATCGCTACCCTTGCCGTGATCGTTCGGGAGAAGTACTTGCAGCACGAGTGCGACGACAACGATCCCGGGTTCGAAGAACCGCGTGGTCCAGGAACGTTCCACTTGCGCCCTTCGCGCGGCGATGGAACCGAGGAGAAGCAATAGCATGCTTCCTACCGTCGCTGCCCACAGGAACAGTTCGCTGCTAAAGTCGACGAGGAGGAACGAGCGGTATAGCAGCATCAGGCGGTCAGGCGGCGGCGCCCAGGTCTCCATGGGGTCTTGACCGAAATAATACCATGCGGAAAGCAGTAGCGAGGGAACGATCGCGGCCGTGAGCCTTGCTAGGTGCGTGCGAAGCGTGATATCCAGCTTGCCCGTAACCCTTCGGCCATCCAGCACTAGTGCGAACATGCGGGCGGCGAGCCACACCAAGGCGAATGCGAACGGCACCAAATGGGAGAAATACAACAGCACCATCAACAGAGCCAGCAGCGCGTACACCATGACATTCCGTGCGTGCGCGTTGATGCGATGGACCTGCTGGACCACCAGCACGAAGAGCACGAGTCCCAGGCAAAAATTGTAGAACCCCAGGGAGAACGGCACTTGTACAACGATGGGAAGGATCAGGTGCGCGCTCCACGGTGGCCCCGGTGCGTGTTGCATGGCAAGGGCACGCAGAGCGAGCGGAAGCGCGATCAAGTAGAGCAGGTGAACGATCTTCAACGCCTCCGGTGCCTTGAAAGGGATGAGCAACACGGCCAGCAGCGCATGTCCCAACCAATTCGGCACGGGCACCGGGTTCCATTCCCACCCCGCACCTTCGCGAGCGGAGCCCGCCAACCCCTGAAGGATCAACGATGCGTTGTACACATGCGCCGGCCCATCCACGGTGAAAAAGAAGCGATGCGAGAGCACCGGATGTACAAGAACAAGGAGCCCGATCAAGAATAGGATCCGCTCACACCAGCGTTGCCAGGAAGGGGTGTTCATATTCGCCGGGGGGGTACCGCAATGTAACCGGGTCCGGTAACAGCGCCCATCGCATCTTCGCACATGGCGACACGCTGCGCCCTACTTTTAGCCGCATCGCGGAAACCTCCTCCCTTCGCCCCCCCCGCTACCATGCCTCTAGATAAGCACCAGATGGCCAAGCGCATCGCGCGCGAATTGAAGGACGGGTTCTACGTGAACCTCGGCATAGGCATCCCCACTTTGGTGGCCAACTATATCCCCGCGGGTATCGATGTGGAGCTACAGAGCGAGAACGGCATCTTGGGTATGGGCCCGTTCCCCTACGAAGGCGAAGAGGACGCCGATCTCATCAACGCGGGCAAGCAGACCGTCACGCTGAAGCCCGGCGCGGCCATCTTCGACAGTGCCACCAGTTTCGCGATGATCCGCAGCCAGAAAGTGCAGCTTACTGTGCTGGGTGCCATGGAGGTCGCCGACAATGGGGATATCGCCAACTGGAAGATCCCCGGAAAAATGGTGAAGGGTATGGGTGGCGCAATGGACCTGGTGGCAAGCGCCGAGAACATCATCGTGGTGATGATGCACACCAACAAGGCGGGTGAGAGCAAGTTGCTCAGGAAGTGTACGCTTCCGCTCACGGGTGTGGGCTGCGTGAAAAAGGTGGTGAGCGACCTCGGCGTTTTTGACATCACTCCCGAGGGCTTCGTCTTGCTCGAACGCGCCCCCGGGGTAAGCGTTGAGGAGATCATGGCCAAGACGGAAGGACGCTTGGTGGTGCCCGCCAGCGTTAAGGAGATGGTGATCTAAGGTCGTAGCGCACGCGATCGATGGACCGCGAAGCCGCGGATCCGCGAAAGCTGGTACCCGGCGTGGAAGCCGAGGCCTTGGTGCTCGCTAAATGGGCGCCGACGGCGACCGGCTGCCGTTCGGCCGCACGCATCTCCAGGCGTTCGTCAAGAAAGCTCCCTTCTGAAGCGCCCGGCTATCTTGGCGACCTTTCCAAATGCGGGCCGCCCATTCCTTTTCGTGCTGGCTGTGCAGTGTTCCACATTCGTGGCATGCGACCCCGTCAACATGGCCTGATGGTGGATCGCGTTGAACAGCTCCCAGTAGATCGCGTGGTGGATCGCGGTCCCATCCTGCTCGCACAAACACTCTGCGTGCTGGTGTTGGTGCTCCGGCTGGTAGGGAGCAGTGCTTGGGATCTCGGCGATGGTGCGCTGCACTACCTCCAGGCGCGTCACTCCTGGCAGCACGCGCACCTCTTCTTCGATCAATGGGCCAAACCGCTCTACGTGCTATTGGGAAGCTCTTTCGCGCAGCTTGGCGGATGGGGCATGACGCTTTTCAACACCATCGTGGCCGGGGCTACGGCTATACTGCTCATCGCCCTGCTCCGTGAGCGTTCGGCGCTTGTGCGTTGGGCGGTCCCGATCCTCCTGCTCGGGGCCACGCAGTATTTCCGTATGGTGATCTCCGGAATGACCGAACCGCTTTTCGGACTGATCACAGTGCTGTGCGTCCATTTCTTGATCCGTGAGCGTTGGGCGTGGGCCATGGTGACCCTCTCCCTTTCGCCTTGGGCCCGCCCGGAGTATGTCGCTTTCGCCCCCTGCGCGGTCGCGTTCGTGCTCTATCACCGCCAGTCGCGCGCATTGCTCTGGCTCCTTCCCATCCCGTTGCTTTATCTCGCCACAGGCCTACTGGTGCTCGGGGAAAAGTTCTGGCTTTTTGCGAAGGACCCCTATCTAGGGAACACCGCTTATGGCCAAGGCTCGATGGACCACTTCTTGGCCAGGTCGCCCGAGATACTTGGCGTCCCACTGCTCTGCCTCGCGACGCTTGCGGTGCCTCTTCTTGGCGCGTTGTTTTGGCGCGATGTGCAGCGGCGCGCGGAGCACGCCACGATCATCTGGCTGGCGGTTGTCCCAGTGCTCGGTATCTGGATGATCCATAGTTACGCGTACTGGGCCGGAGGCCATGCCTCCTCCGGATTGATCCGGGTGCTCGCGACCACGGTGCCGCTCACGGTGCTCTTTACCGCTCACGCCTGGGGAGCCTTGTTGCCTATGCGGATGCATCGCTGGACCTGCGTGGCTGGCGGGGCGGGTATACTCGCCCTTGCCCTTTGGGCGCAGGACGACCTGCGCCTCCGGATCCCCTTGCCGGCACAAGCGGACACCGAGCAACGTCAGGTAGCGCTCGCCGCAGCGGAAGCGCGCCAGTATCTAGGCCCTGATGTGCGCATTGTATCCGGGCATCCTTATTTCGCCGAGGCCCTTGGTCTGGATGTGTGGGACCCCACACGCGTGATACCCCAGCAGGAACTGGACCGCACGAAGCCCGGGGCACGGCTCGACCCCGGGGATCTTATCGTGTGGGACCATCAGTACCTGGGCGAGGATGGAAAGTTCGATGTGCATGTGTTGCTGAACGACCCTTCGCTCACCTTGTTGAATTGCAACAGCGGTGGAAGCGCTTGGGGCAAATATCCCTTCATGGTGTGTGTGTTCCAACGGAGCGACACCCCAGAACATTGGACGACGGACACCATCGCCGACCTGTCCCGCGGCCTTGCCGAGAATGTGCGGACCAACGGCATGGGATGTGGTTCGGATACCCTTGCGCTCCTCTGCTCTTTCGGGGATGAGTTCCCGGTAACGTTCAAGCCGCTCGAGGCATGCACCGATAACGATCCTTACACGGAATGGATCGTTTCCTACCGGCTGAAGGTCGGCGAGCAGGGCACCACGGGCCTGCATTTTGTGCTCACGGAACAGGTAGCCGATTCCACCACGACCTATCACCAGATCGATCTGGGCGCCGATACAGGTGTAGTGCGTTTCCCCCTAGGACGGGCGCCACGAGGCGCTCTGCGGGGCATCTATCTCTGGAACGAGAACGGATCGACCTTTTCCGCGGAGCGGATGTGCCTGGTGCGCCGTTGTCTGCGCCAGAACTGACCTCGCGCCACCACTGCGACCATCCCTGTCCTCGTTCCGTACATCGCCATGAAGGCGGCACCACGATATTTGATGCACATGAAGCTCTCCATCATCATCCCCGCCTACAACGAGGAGCGGACCATCCACCGTATTCTGGACAAGGTGCGTGCGGTGGATCTGGACCACGGCTTCACCAAGGAGCTGATCATCGTGAACGATGGTTCGAGCGATGGCTCCGCCACGTCGATACGAGCCTATATGGCGGAACATCCCGATCTGGGGATCCGCTTCTTCGAACAGCCGCGCAACATGGGCAAGGGCGCGGCCATCCATCGGGGTATCCGAGAGGCCACGGGGGAGTACCTCATCGTACAGGACGCCGATCTGGAGTACGATCCCCGGGAATACAACCTGCTGTTGCGGCCCATCCACGAGGGCTTCGCTGATGTTGTGTTCGGTTCCCGCTTCATGGGTCACCATCCCCACCGCATCCTCTTCTTCTGGCACAGCATCGGGAACAAGTTCCTCACCTTCCTGTCCAACGCGTTCAACAATTTGAACCTCACGGACATGGAAACCTGCTACAAGCTGGTCCGGTCGGATATCGCCAAGGGGCTCGATCTGCGTGAGGAACGCTTCGGGTTCGAACCCGAGGTGACCGCCAAACTCGCCCGCGTGAAAGGGGTTCGGATCTACGAGGTGGGGATCAGCTACTACGGCCGCACCTATGCCGAGGGTAAAAAGATCGGCTGGCGCGATGGGTTGCGTGCCATATGGTGCATCGTGAAATACGGGATCTGATGACCCGCTCAGGTCTCGATCCGTTCGGCGGTCATCCTTCGGTGTGATGGATCAGGTCAGTACGCTTCCCGGTCGCGGTCCAGTGATCCTGGCACTGTTGCTCGGCGCGGTGGCCCTGGCGATCCGGCTCTGGTCACCGGGCATACCGGAAGCATCGGACGGTATCATGCACTACCAGTTCGCGCGGTTCGCACCCCAACATCCGTCCCTGTTGTTGGACCTATGGGCCAAACCGGTCTTCACCTTCGTGGCCGTGCCGTTCGCGCAAATGGGTGCATGGGGCATGGCGTTGCTCAACGCACTGCTCTTCGTGCTCACCTGTGTGCCGCTCATGCGCATGGCCGAAGCCCGCCTGATCGGGAGCGCATGGGCCGTGCCCGTGGCACTGCTGCCCGCGCCCGTGTACTTGGAGATGGTGGTCGGAGGAATGACCGAAGTACTCTTCGGCGCGCTGACCGTCTGGACCCTCTGGTTCCTTTGGAACGACCGGTACATGGCGGCCGCGCTCGTCGCATCGCTGATGCCGCTATCACGCCCGGAATGGGTCGGGGTCCTGCCGTTCGTGGTACTTTGGATGATGTGGAAGGGAGCGTGGCGTCAACTTCCCTGGTTGGCCAGTACCGTGGTTGTGGTCGGTGCGCTCGGGGTGTGGGTCCGTCGGGATCCTCTTTGGCTGCTACATGATCACCCCTACCTCAGCGACGTTTCGTACTACGGCAGCGGCTCTTTTCTCCATTACGTGATCGAAGCTCCGCGGATCCTCGGTCTTCCGCTGCTCATGGCCTTCGTCATCGCGTTGCTCTTCATAGCGGTGGAGCTGAAACGCCGCCAGCTTCAGGAACACGGCCTTCTTTTCGTTGTCTGGCTCGCGCTGTTCCCGGTCTTTGCCATCCTCTTCATCCACTCCTGGGTCTGGTGGAAGGGAAGCCATGGTTCCTACGGATTGGTGCGCGTGCTGGCGACGGTCGTGCCGCTCGTCGTGTTGATCGCGGTCCAGGGCATCGCGCTCGTGTTGCGTGGTAAGCTGCCTGGCGGGAGGTGGGGCTCCGCCGTCCTTCTTCTTGGCTACGGCGCCTGGGCCACTGTCGAGCTGCTCGCACGGGTGCCCGTTCCGATCCCCATCGCCATGACCGAGCAGACCGTTGATGAAGGGGTGGCGTTCATCCGTTCCTTGGGAGCATCCGACCGACGCATCGCCTACGCGCGGCCCTACATCGCCTACGCGCTGGACCGTGACCCCTTCGACACCACACGCACCCCGACCACATGGACGCTGGACCGCACCCATGAGGACCTCGGGCTCGCTGACGGGGATCTGCTCTTCTGGGATTCACAGATGAGCGCCACGCAAGGAGGCCTTCCGCTGGAGCGGCTTTTGGCAAGCTCCGAATTCGTGATGCGCGGAGGATGGTCCGGAAGAGAAGCGGATCCGTACTTCGAGGTATTTGTGTTCGAACGCCACCGCACCGACCACACAATCGCTGCGGATACCGTGTTCGACCTCGCTTTACCAAGGGATCGTCGTTCGGAGCTCGCTCGAGCTTTTGTGGCCTGCCCCGACCAGCCCGCAGCGATCAACTGCCTCGCGACGGAGTTCCCCTTCACGATCCCGGATCCCGTGAAGCCGAACGGCTCGGCCTGGCATGAACTGGTCGTGGAGGGGACCCTCCGTTTTCCGGCTGCCGCGCATGGCCCCCTGCGGCTCGTTCTGGTTGAAAAGGACCACAACGGACGAACGATACGCTATGAACAGAGCGATGTGGAGGCTGGCCCCTTCGCTGTGCGCATGCGCATGCTAGCGCGTACTGTTGGATCGAGCAATTCCCTTTATTGGTGGCGACCCGGCGGTGGGCCTTTCGCGCTGGACGCGTTCCGTGTTCTACGACTGGACCACGATCGGCCATGAGGATCCGTTTGATCATACCCTGTTACAACGAGGAGAGGCGTTTCCCGGCGGAAGCTTTCACCCGATCCCTGGAAGAACTACCGGACCTGTTCCTGCTGTTCGTGGACGATGGAAGCGTCGACGCTACGGCGGATCTGCTCCGCACCTTTTGCGTCGAACATCCCGGTCGCACAGAGCTCGTCGTCCTGGACCGGAACCGGGGCAAGGCCGAGGCGGTGCGGCAAGGGATGCTCCATGCCGCGCGGCAGGGTGGTGGGTTCGACTACTACGGATATTTCGATGCCGACCTGGCGATCCCGCTCAATGAGGCCTTTCTCTTCTTCGCGTTCTTGCAAGAGAGACGTCCCGTGTTCATCCTGAGCGGCCGCGTAAAGTTGCTCGGCACCACACGGATCGATCGCTATCTCTACCGCCACCTGCTCGGTCGCGTCTTCGCGACCTTCGTTAGTTGGACGCTCGAACTGGCCGTGTACGACACGCAATGCGGGGCCAAGCTTGTGCGTGCGGACATGGCGTCGACCTTGTTCGAGCGACCCTTCCAAAGCCGATGGCTGTTCGACATTGAGCTGCTGTACCGATGCATCGCGCTCTTCGGACGTGCGCAGGTGGAAGAGCACGTGGCGGAAGTACCCTTGCGCCGGTTGCACGATCCGGGCGGATCATCGGTCTCCTTCCGCCATGCATTGCGTATGCCTTTCGAATTGTGGCGTATACGCCGAGCCTATTCGCGCTCCGCGAGCGGAACAAAGTGACCGTCCAGGACCACCTCCGCACCGACGGCCGAAGTATCCGTTGGCCAACGCTGCACATGGGTGTCCTCCCGTCGGATGATCACCTCATCGATCCATAGGGTGTCGTCCACCGCGGGCGTGCTCGTAACGAACAACTGGTGCATCTTGTCCTTTCCGTGGCTTTGGAACGGGAGCCGGATCATGGACCAATCCCCGTCCAGAACGCGGGCGAAACGACCATCGGTGTAATGGTGCCACTGCCCCTGCCAGGAGACCGGGTCGAGCTCGCTGATACCGAACAACACATGGCAGCGCATGGGGCCGCGGTTATAGACCCACATCGTGGCCACGTAGTTCAAGCCGGTGTCGAGCGTCCCCATCTTCATTTCGGCCAACACTGTAAGATCCTTTCTCATGCACCGCATCGCGCTCGCTCCCCGGTAAGTGTGCTCCACCGGAGCGGCATCATCGAACGTGCGATGGATCAATAACGTGTCCGGGGTGCTGAACCACCAGTTCCCGGAACGGTGCATGCTCTCACGCTCAACGCGCGCCTTCGCGAGGATCGCTGCGCGTCGATCGGCGAACAGGTCCTTGGCGGTGATGGTTCTCAGTTCATAGGTCCCACTGCTCGCCAAGGGAGCGGTCTTATCCAGCACGTTGTGGTCTTCTTCCGGCAGCTCCGCGCCGGTCCAGATCACCAAGAGCTGATCATCCGCTCGAAAATGCTTCGCCAAGGCATAGGGGTGGTGCCCGGGCGCCAGCACACCGATCAATTCGCGCGTTTCTTCGAGGCTCGTGCGGCCCAAGCTACTGGCCATCATCGGTATACCCGTGTGGTAGGCGATCACCTGTGCGGCGAAGAGGCTTTCATTGTCAACGGGCAGCATCAGATCCTCGGCACCGTTGTGGAAATAGGGCAGCGGCAGGAGCGCCCGGAAGCGGCCTTCGGGTATCGTTGCCAGAAGCCCTTGCATGTCCACCGGGAGGTTGTCCCCGTGAAAGATGTTCGGGTGTTCCATCGCGCGCTCGCTGAACGAGCGATGGAAGTAGATGCCTTCGTACAGGAACAGGGTCGCCGCAGCGAACAACGGAGCGGTAGCAAGCCACCGGTCGCGTCCTGTGGCGGCGCGCCCCAAGGCGGTCAGCCACGCCGCCAGGAAGAGGGAAAGCCCTGTCCATGCGGGCCAGATGAAACGTCCTGGCGCGCGGAACTGGCGCACCAAAGGGAGGTTCCACAACCAATCCAATCTGCCGGGCTCAAAGGGCAGGCCGAACGCGAACATCGCCAATGGAAGGCTACAGAGGAACAACCAGCCCGCTTCTTGCCACGCAGCCGGTGGTGCAGGACCGGGGGCTTTCGGAAAGCGCCAAACGCGGCGGGCAAAAAGGGGTAGGGTAAGTCCGGTGAGGAGCAGGAGCATGTTGCCAAGACCGACGTAGCTCAACCCCTCCATCACCAGATCCTGCAGGTCGCCGAGGAGTGCATGGGAAAGCGGGCTGCGGACCAGGTTGTCCGGGCGGAGCACGCCATCCCAGTTGGCCCGGTATTCCACAAAACCGGTGGGGTGCTCGGTGCGATCACGGTGGTGGTCGGTCCACGCGCCGATGAGGCGGTGCATTGCGAAAGGCAGGAGCAGCGCGCCCAGCAGCACCCAGCGCCATGCACGATCGCTCCGTCGGAGCAGCCCCAGGCACCAACGTATTCCGAGCCACGCTGTGACGATCACCGCTAGGTAGCCGTGGTGCCGGTACAGCACGAATAGCAATGCCGCAAGAGCGAGCGCCCAAGGAAGTTGCCGCGTGCTACGACGCAAACGCAGGTACAGCCATACCGCTGCGGGGAGCACCCAGGGCGTGGCCAGTGAATAGTGCGACATGGCGCTGCGCATGGTCTGCGGGGAGAGCACGGCGAGCCCGATCGCGAGCAGCAATGCAGGCCATCGCGAGCAGCCCAGTTCCACCAAACACAGGAAGAGAAAAAGCCCGGCCGCCGCGAAGCCCAGGACCACGAACAGATTCACCACGCCCACGGTGTGGTCCGCCAAGGCGGGGAGCACGACCGCGATCGCGTGCAAGGTGTTGGCGAGCAAGGGTTGGGCATCGGCGTAGTCGATCTGTTCGCCGAACGGATGGTTCATACCCGCGAACTGGAACAGGGAAGTGTCGTGCTTCACATGCCAGGCCACCGTGAAGTAGTTCTTCAATCCGTCTCCATCGGTGTTGAACATATACGCATCGGGCGCACGGAGCACGGGGCCCCAGAAGCAGGCCAGGTGGGCCAGTGTCAAAGCGAACGCGGCGAACGGCCACCGGCCCCTGTGGAGGAGGGGGCGCATCATTCGATGATCACATCAAGGACCTCGCCCACGAGATCCTTCGCTGGGAACGGGATGAACCCTTGGTCGTATGGTGTGCCCGGCCACCAGCGCGTGTTGTGGTATTCCTGCGTCACGATCAACCGCATCTGCACATTGCTGATCTCAGTTACGGAGCGGTCCATATACCCCACCACACGCATTTGATCAAGCTCTGGACCGATGCGCCAGATCACTTCTTCGGGACGCCACTCGATCTCGAACCAATAGTGATCGCCACCGAAGAGCTCTTGGTCCGAAGCCTCGCTCTTCTGCGTGAGCGCGCGATAGTTCTCATCCCAGCGGTGGCTTACGAAGGTGTTACCGTCCTTTTCGATGGGCTGGCAACCCACCGCGAACGCTTCCGGGGAGCGGCAGGCCATGTCCCAGTTCGTACAGGCCACGGTGACCATGCCGGGCCGATCGGTGCGGACGTCACTGGTGCTATGCGCCCACGCCGCGCGATCGTCCGGCAGGTTCAGCTGCTGTGGATAGCTCGGTGGGAAGCTCTTGTCGGGGCAATACGCCGGGGTTTTGAGGATCTCGAAGTCGATCTCCGAATAGGCCACGCGCGGTACGCGTTGGTCCTTGTCGCCTCCGTAGTAGTTCGCCATGTAGCCGTCCTTTTCGCACGGCCTGCGCAAGCCGCCAGGCGCTCCATCGTAGATCAACCAGATCGCGTTGGTAAGCCCCACCCACATGTCCGAATCGTTCAGTAGACGCGTGAGCTTGCACTTGATCCGGTATTTGCCGTACGCCAGGCCATGGCGGGAGATGATGCCCACGTTCTCCTTTCTCCAGTTGCCATAGGTGCTGGCGGGGTTCCGCAGTTGGATGCTGTGACGTTCGGGATCGCTGCGCACGGTAGCACATGGTGCTTCCGTGGTCATGGGTCGCAGCGCTACCATGTGGTCTGCTGGAAAGGAACAGCGATACCGATCATGGTCGGACGGGGTGTACTCGTTGGCGAGCACGTCCGCGATCAAGGGGATGTTCTCGAAACGCGTGGAGGGGTCCACATAGTGGATGAACTGCTCGAACGCCGCGCGTTCATCGATCTGCGCCGAGGTGCCGCACTGCGCGGAGAAGGCCGATCCGTTGGCGGGAGCTTCCTTCGTGATGTGGATGCCGGCCCCCAGATCAGGCCGCGCGCGCACGTGCAATCGTTCTTCGGCCAGGAGCACCTGCACCTGTGGGTCACGGGAGCCGGGGCCGTGCAGCCAGTACCAGAAAGGGTCCACGTAACGGCCGTTCTCTTGGGCGCTGATGTCGGTAACGGCTGCGGGCAAGGGTGTCCGGTCGAAGTGGTCATCCGGGATCACCACCACCATGAACCGGTATTCACCGACGCGCGGGTTGCGTGACCAACGAGCGGGTCGGCCCTGGTCATCGCGATGCTCCGGTTGATCCCGCGGATCCCCACGGATGCGGAACGCGTCCGCTACGGAGATCCCCTCTTCGTTCGCCTGAGGGGTGAGGCGGAACCCTTCGGCAGGGTGTTCCCAGCTTCCGTAGAAATTCTCATGCGCTAGAGGATGTTGACCACCATCGGAGCCCGCATGTGCGAACTTGTAGGTGTCGTTCAGGTAGTAGAGTTTGTACAGGAACCGCCGACGCGCACCGGTGGTGTCGCGCACCTGGAATTGGAAGCGGAACCGACCCTCCGGAACTTGACGCACGCTCGGCACCACAAAGCCGCTGTCCAAAGCACCCGCATAATCGAGGTCGATCACCTTGACCCCATCGCGTGTGGCGGTCCAATTCTCCAACATGCGCAGATCATGCGCATAGCCTTTCTCCGGCGCTGGGTCAGCCGTGCATCCCGCCCATAGGAGCAGAACAGGTAGGATAATGGGACCGGCTCTCACGGTTGCGGCATGGTGATGATGAGCTCGGCTCCGACCGGCGGCGGCGCAGCGGCCACAATGATCCTATCGGTGGCCGGGTCCTGGTCCACGTCGAAACCGATAAGCTGAACACCGGTCGATCCCTGCTTGGCGATCAAGCGTTCGAAACCCAGAAGGTCCTGACCCAGCTCCCGGCACCAGCCGCGCACCAAGGCGCGCTCCCTGCCATCCGCCCCGATCAAGTGTGCCACGCCATCACCAGGAGTGTAGTGCAATCGATCCGAGCTACCTGGGGTAAGCACGACGTCGACGCTTGCGAGCGGCGGAGCATCCCGTCCGGCCACTACACCCAGTGCTGCGGGGTCCGTGCGCGAATGGAAGGATACTTGCGCAAAGGGAGGAGGGAGGGTGCCCCGCGTCCGATCCTCCAGATCGAAGGGTATTCCCGGCGCTCGGCCGAGGACCCGCTTGCTGCGAAAGACCACATCCATATCGTCCACATAGAGCAATTGCTTATCCCGGTTCCAGAGGTAGATGCTCACTTGGTCGTCGCCGGTCACCGCCACATCGCGAAGCAGGAACTCCGCTTGAAAATGCTGCCATTTGCCCGGTTCGTGTTCGCTTGGGTGTATGTCCTTCCCGAACCAGGCGAGTTGTTGATCTCCACGATCCACGGAGGCCACGATGGTGATCGGAGGCTTCTCCCCTTTGGTGAAGACCCAAAGGCCCACGGCGACGGCCACAAGCGTGTCCGCCACATCCGCAGCACGCCGGCGGATGGCGGGCGCGTACTCGGTCCCCGAGCGGATCACTTGTGCTGAAGCGCCGGACCGCGCATGGGCGCGGGAGATCTTCGTGGTATCACCGGTCACTTCGAAATCGAAGTGCATGTTCGGCCGGACCGCGCGGCCGCCGATCCGGATGGACATGCCGGAGCGGAGGAGCGATGGCCGATCGTAAGGCGGCGGGTCCTGGGTTTCGAGCGTGGCACCATCCGTGCTCGGGCGAACCGCGTTGGCCTGGACCCGTGCGTCGGGTGGCGCATCTGGCCGTCGCCATGCACGCCATTGCTCGCGCGCCTTCTGTTCCAATGGCCCCCGCCAATGGATCACCGCGCCGGCCGCGACCATCAAAAGGCCGCTGATGAGCAGGGTGCGAGGAAGGGTCATGGTCCGGTGCGGCGAAAGTAACGGCCCGGTCCGCGCGGGCGTCAGACCAAAGAGATCCGGTCCTCCGCCACCAGCTCGCGGCCAGTGAGCCGCAGATACAATTGCGTCGTGGCCACGACGTCCTTCTTGCAATAGGTCGCGATCCGATCCAGGTCCTTCTCCTCATAATACACCCGCGCCACATCGGCACCACTGATGTCGTCCTTCGGTGTGGGAATGCCGAGGATGTGCGTGAGCAGTGCCAGTGACGTATAGGCTTTGCGGTCGCCGAAACTCCACAGGTTCATGGTGTCCAAGTGCCCCACTTCCCACGGCTTCAGGCCGGCGATATCCAGCAATTTGGGCAAGCGGATCCGGTGCACCACGCATCGGCGTGCGATGTAGGGGAAGTCGAACTCCTTCCCATTGTGCCCGCAAAGCCAGTGCTCATCGGTATGATAGTGCTTGTCCAGAAGTTCGGTGAAGGATCGTAGCACGGCGGCCTCGTCATCACCATGGAAAGAGGTGACGCGCATCGCGTAGCTGTCGCCCTGTTTGTGCAAGGAGCCCACGCCGATACATATGATCTTGCCGAACTCGGCGAGGATCCCGCCACGTTCACCGTAGATCTGTTCCGCGGTCTTCTCCTGCCGCTCCTGCTCGTAGCGGGTCTTGTCATTGAAAAGCTTGGCGGTCCGTTCATCGAGTTCGTTCCACCGGTAATGCGCTGGTACGGTTTCGATATCGAGGAAGAGGATCTTGCTGGGATCGCGGACTTGTTCGGGGCGCATAGTTCATAGGAAAATGTGGAAGATGAAGGTAGAAATAGAAAGGAGAGGTCCGATCACCCCCACTGGGCCGCACGCTGGGCTCAGCCGATCATCACCCCCCGCCGGTCCATCAACGGCAACGCTGTGAAGTGCGTCTCGTCAATGCTGCCAGCGAGAAAGATGTACTTCCTGTCGTGCAGTTCGCTGCCGATGTAGAAGCTGAGCCAGTATTGATTGCTGAGCGAGAACACCTCTTCAACGATACGCTCGATCCGGGCCCAGCTTTTCGGGCCGAGGCGCTCCAGAAAGTGACGCATCTCGTTGGTCTTGCGGGCCTCTCCTTCGAGTTCGCCGTATCCGCGTGAGCTTACCAGAACGTTCTCAAGGGCGACGTCGTTCTGATTGATCAGATATACGTACCACGCTTCCTCGCCTTCCTCATCGGGCTCGCGCACCACGGCCATGGCGACCCCCTCCACTTTGGGCGCGTGGATGTCCTTGCGCATGTCACACCGGTGCTTGCTGCGCCAGCGCGCGCGCGATCGCGATCCACTGGAACACGTCCTTGGGATGACCCTCTTCGTTCACCTCCTCGCGCTTCATGCCGGTGCGCACAAAGACAAGGTCCTCGTGCGGTATAACCACCACGTACTCGCCATGGAAGCCACGGCAGTAATGGACCGGCTTGCCATCGAGGTCGGCCAACCACCAATAGTAGCCATAGCGCTTGTTCGGCTTGCCCTTGTCCTGCACGACCGCTGGTGTGATCGAAGCCTCCCAGTATTCCTTGGGAATGATGCGCTCTCCTTTCCACATGCCGCTGTCCAGGTAGAGCTGGCCGATCCGGCCGAAATCGCGCGCGGTGGCATAGAGGCAGCAGAAGGCTTTGAAGTCGCCGTCCTTGCCGTCCTTGCCCCAGTAGGCATCGTGCTCACAGCCGAGGGGCCCCCAGATCTTCTCGCGCACAAGCTCATCCAGCGGTCGGCCGTAAGCGGCCTCCAATACCTCTGACATGATCTGCGTGCTACCGCTGATGTAGTCGAACTCCTTGCCCGGCTCATCGCGACAGGGTTGCGTCAAGCTCAGTTCGCGCACGTTCGTGCCGTAGTAGCCCTTCGCGTTGTCGCTGAACGGGCTTGCACCGCTCTCGCTCCAATCCAGGCCGGTGCTCATGGTGAGCAGGTTGTAGAGGTTGATCTTCGCATAACAGTCCTCCTTGTATTCGGGCAGGAAGTCCCCCACGGGCTGAAAGACGTTGTTGATCTTCCCCTCTTGCATGGCGATACCGGTGAGCACACTGATGTAGCTCTTGGCCACGCTGAAGCTATTGCTCACACTATCCGCATCCCATCCGTTCCAGTATTGCTCGAAGATCAGGCTGTCATGCTGGAACACGGCGAAGCCCACGCTGTACAGGTCCTTCAATTCCTGTTCCTGTGCCGGGCTAAGCTTCAGATCGCCGTAGCGCGCGCCGACCGGCCACGGCTGTGGGTTCTGGGCCGGTATGGTCGCGTAGGGGAAGAAGTCGCGATCATCGATCTCCGGCGCCGTGCGACCGATCAAGTAGGTATAGCGCACCCCCCGTGGGATGTGGCCGTTACCTGTGAGGTAGGCGAGCGCGATAAGGCCCCCGATGATCACGATGAGCCATAGGAGGAGTTTGCGGAGAATGCGCATACGCGTGGGGTTGGGCCGAAGGTAGGATGCTCCACCGACCGGTTCAGTGATGAACGGATCGCCACCCTGTTCGGCCTTTCTTCGCAACGTACATTCGGGTGCGCTCCCAAGGAATGAAGCCATTACTGATCCTCGTCGCGGTCATCGTGTCCTCGGGCCTCATGGCCCAATCGAACAGTGCCGCCGGAAGCGGGGATGCTGATCCTACGTTCCAGGAGATCCGCTCCAAGTTCAACTCGATCTTCAGCGAAAGGCCTGTTCCTAAAGGCACGGGCTTCAGCAAGTTCAAGCGGTGGGAAGCATATTGGGAGCCTCGTATCGGGCCCGATGGCCGGTTCCCGGATGCGGATGTGCTTCGACGCGCCTGGGTGGAGTACACGAGGGATCATCCATCTCTTCGTGGGCCATCGGCGAAGGCTGCGGCGAATTGGACGGAGGTGGGTCCCTCCACGTTCGCGTTCGCTGGCTTTGGCGGGATCGGTCGGGTGAACTGCATGGCCTTTCATCCCAGCATCGCAACGACCTTCTGGGCGGGCACACCCGCAGGAGGTCTTTGGAAGACCGTGGATGGTGGTGCATCTTGGACCACCACCACCGATGATCTACCGGTATTAGGCATCAGCGATATCGTTGTCCATCCAACGGACCCCGACATCATGTACATCGCTACCGGCGATGCGGAAACGGCATTGGTCGTACCCTCAAGCACCAAGAGCATCGGCGTATTGAAGTCGACCGATGGAGGTGTTACCTGGTCACCGACGGGGCTGAACATGAACGTGGTCGATCAGAAGCTGATCGGCCGATTGCTGATGAACCCAACGAACCCCCAGATCCTGCTGGCGGCGGCCTCGGATGGACTCTGGCGTACCACGGACGGTGGCGCCACCTGGACGAACACCGCCTCGGGCTGGTTCATCGACATGGAGTTCAAGCCGGGCGACCCGCAGATCGCCTACGCATCCACCTTGAGCGATGTGGGGGCGGCGCAGATCTTCCGATCCACGAACGGTGGGCTCTCATGGGCGCAGGTCACGAACTTCTCCGGGGTGAGCAGGATCGCCATCGCCGTTTCGGCCAACGCACCGGGGCATGTCACTGCGGTCTGTGCGGATATGTACGGCCTCGGGGGCCTGGAGGGCATTTATACTTCGCAGAACAGCGGGGCCAGTTTCGTGCAGAACGTGGATGGCGACTGTACCAATAACCTCCTCAACAGGGTACACGATGCCATGGCCTGCGGCGGACAGGGGGTGTTCGACTTGGCGTGTGCCATCGACCCTACCGATGCGAACGAACGGTGGATCGGCGGCATCAATCTTTGGCGCACCTCGAACGGCGGTGCCCAGTGGGCATTGAACACCATGTGGACGCAGGACCCGATCCTGAACCCCGGCGGCAAGCCTTTCCTGCATTCGGACAAGCACTGCATCGCGTTCCATCCGCTCGGGCCCAACGTTGTATTCGTTGGTTCGGATGGTGGCTTGCACGTCACCAACGACGGTGGTACCACGTGGTACGACCTGAGCAATGGTATGGGTATCAGCCAGATGTACAAAGTGGGGGTGGCGGCCACCGAGCCGGACCGGATTCTCTGCGGGCTGCAGGACAACGGGCTCAAACAATTGGAGAACGGACAATGGACCGACCACATTCCAGGGGATCACATGGAGTGCATCATCGACCCCGTCGACGCCGATGTGCAGTACTCCTGCGCGCTCACAGGGATCCTCTACCGCACCACGGACAACTGGGCCAGCCGCACCATGATCGCCGCGAACATCCCCGGCTTCAGCGCGTTCATGCTGCAGTACGGCCTTGGCCCCGGCGCGTGGGTGACGCCGGTAGTGATGGATCCCATCGACAACCACACGTTGTACCTCGGGCTCAACGACGTTTGGAAAACAACCGATCAAGGCGATTCGTGGACCGCGATCTCCGGCATTGGATCATCTACATCACTGCGGTCAATGGCTATCGCACCATCGAGCGATCAGGTGATATACACCGCGACCTACGACACCTTGTACCGAACGCTGAACGGGGGTGCGAACTGGTCGGCCGTTCCAGTGGGGGCGATCACAGGCAACCCGGACAACGCACTTTCAAGCATCACGGTGAGCGCGACGGACCCCTTGCGGCTTTGGGTGACCATCAGCGGATATGATGCGGCCAATAAGGTCCTGCGCTCGCTCGATGGCGGTCTCAATTGGAACAATGTATCGGGCACACTCCCGAACGTTCCGGTGAATTGTGGGGTGTACGAGAACGGCAGCGATGATGGGTTCTACATCGGAACGGATGTCGGTGTGTTCCACCGCGACGCTACCATGCCTGATTGGGAAGCCTTCAATACGGGCCTGCCCAACGTGCAGGTGGACGACCTGAAGATCGCGTACATCAACGGCACGCTATGGGCCGCCACCTTTGGCCGGGGCCTTTGGCGAACAGAGCTGTCCACATTGATCGGTCTTCAGGAACCCTCGTCGAGCGGCGTGGCGTTCACGGTCGCACCGGACCCCTCGGATGGCGAGTTCAGCGTAACCCTGCATGGTCAACGGGCGGATCGTATCGAGGTGATCAACACAACAGGCGAACGCATCTTTTCATCACCGATCCTCGGGTCAGCGATCCAGATCGACCTGCGACACGTTGCGGCCGGGACCTATGTGGTGAAGGTCTATGCAAGGACCGGTCAGGTCGGTGCTAAGAGGATCGTGAAGCACTGATCGCGGAAAGGGCTCAGCCCACTATCGCCACATCGAACAGATCCGCCAGTTCCAGCTTCAGCCGCTGCTTTACGTCTTCGATATCGACCACCCCGCCCAACTCCTTCGCCATGCACGTCACGCCTTTGTCCGCGATGCCGCAGGGCACGATGTGATCGAAGTAAGAAAGGTCCGTGTTCACATTGAACGCGAACCCGTGCATCGTGACCCAGCGGCTCGCACGGATACCGAAGGCGCAGATCTTCCGCGCTTTTACGGGGTCCTTCTCGTCCAGCCAGACCCCCGTGAGTCCCTCTATGCGCCCTGCCTTGATGTTGAAAGCTTCAAGCGTGCCGATCACTGCCTCTTCCAGCGTGCGCAGGAAACGATGGATGTCGGTGAAGTGGTGGTCGAGGTCGAAGATGGGATAGCCCACGATCTGCCCAGGACCGTGGTAGGTGATGTCGCCGCCACGATCGATCGGGAAGAACTGGACACCAGTCTCGCGAAGGCCCTGTTCGTTCAGCAGCAAGTGGCTCTGCTTGCCGCTCTTGCCCAGCGTGTATACATGCGGATGCTCGCAGAAGAGGAGGTGGTCTTCCGTAGGGATCCGCTGGTCTTCCGGTAGGTTCCGGTTGGCCAGTTTCCGGTCGATGGTCCCTTGGAACAAGCGCTTCTGCAGGTCCCAGGCGTCCGCGTAGTTGATCAGGCCTAGGTCTTGGAAGTGGATCTGCCTCAATGTTGTTCTCACCGCCACGCCGCAAAGGACGCAACGAAAACCGCAACGTGGCGCAAACTCGGCGTTCGCGGCAGCTCCGAAGGTGCGGGCGCAACTCGCGCAGCGAGAGGCGACCATGCGGTGGGTGTTCTTACTTCACCTCCGCCAGCTTCCCCTTCAGCATGTTGATCACCGCGATCTCCGTAGGGTCCACGCCTTTTTTCTCCGCCCAGTAGTAGCTCACCCAATCCCCCAAATTGATCAGGTAGAGCTGGCGTGCGAAACTGGTGTCGCCCTTGCTCCACACCTCATGGATATGCGGCGTGTACTTCTCGAAGACCCCTTTGTTGATCTCCATGCGCATTTGGGTGCGCTCGTGGTCTTCCTTGTGGCGGAAGATCACCACGGCGATGTCCTTGTCACCCCCGGCCCAACCCACCAGTTCGTTGTGGTTCATCTCGGGGATGGCATGGTGCCAGCAAAGCTCCTTGCTGTTCTCGTTCACCTGTTGGCGGAAGCGGATGCTCACCGCCTCGGTGTTCGCTTCGCTGTAGATCACCAACCGCTTGCCGACCAGCTTCTCTGTCAACTCCATGGCGGCCTTCTTGATGTCCTCCTTGTCGTGCTCCAACATCAACGCCGCGGTTTTGATGGCGCCTTCGAACCCATCGCCGATGATGCCGAAATGATGCAGCACGAAGAACTGCTGCACCAACGAGTAGGCCAGCATGGTGCGCGGTGGATTGCCGCCCGGGATCACGATGTGGTCCAGCCCCTTCGCCTTGGCGATCTCCAACATGGTCCCCCCACTGGTGATCGTGACCACGCGGGCACCTTTGGCAAGAGCCTGTTCCGTCGCTGCGAGGGTCTCCTCGGTATTGCCGCTGTAGCTGCACGCGATCACCAAGCTCTTGTGGTTCACATAGCCTGGTAGGTAGTAGTTGTTGTAGACCTCGATGGGGCACTTGGCCTCCTTGTGTACGAGTTGGGCGGCGATGCGCCCACCGATCCCACTGCCGCCGAGACCGGTCACCACCACATTGCCGTACGGTCCGCCGGGGGCTTTCAGGGTCGCTTTGCGCCCGATCTCCAGGGCTTCTTTCAGTTGGCGGGGGAATCCTTCGATAAGCTGCTGCATGGCTGGGTTAGTGACCGGAGGTCAAAAGTAGGCGCGTGATACGCACCCGTGCCGCCGAGGGTTGCTGGGTATCTTCGCCACCCATTTTTGCGCCAGGCCATGTCCCACGCCCCTTCCGATCAAGAACTCGTTCGCCGAGAAGCCCTTCAGAAGCTACGCGCGCTGGGCATAGAGCCTTTTCCTGCGGCCGAATTCCCGGTGACCAGCAACGCCACGGAGGTGAAGGGCTTATTCAAGGAGGAGGGCGAGCCAGCGCAGGTGACCATCGCAGGACGCCTCATGAGCGTGAGGGTAATGGGCAAGGCCAGTTTCGCGGTGCTGCGTGACCATTCCGGAGACCAGCAGATCTACGTGGCGCGCGACGAGGTGGCTCCTAGTGATGACAAGACGCTATACGATGAGGTATGGAAGCATCTGCTCCACCTTGGCGATTTCATCGGCGTGGAAGGCCACGTGTTCAAGACGCGCACCGGCGAGATCACTGTGCATGTGAAGAAGCTCACCGTCCTCGGAAAAGCCCTGCGTCCGCTACCCGTGGTGAAGACCGATGAGGACGGGAACGTACACGATGCCTTCACCGATCCGGAGCAGCGTTACCGCATGCGCTACGTGGACCTCAATGTGAACCCTGGCGTGCGCGAGACCTTTCTCAAGCGCTCGCGCATCGTGAGCGCCATGCGCGCCACAATGATGGAGGCGGGCTACCACGAGGTCGACACGCCGGTGTTGCAGCCCATTCCCGGTGGCGCGGCCGCACGACCCTTCGAGACACATCACAACGCGCTGGACACGAAGCTCTTTCTGCGCATCGCCAACGAGCTTTACCTGAAGCGCCTGATCGTGGGCGGCTTCGATGGTGTGTTCGAGTTCAGCCGCAACTTCCGCAACGAGGGCATGGACCGCACCCACAACCCGGAGTTCACCATCATGGAACTCTATGTGGCGTACAAGGACTACAAGTGGATGATGGGTTTCATGGAGCGCATGCTGGAGCGCGTATGCATCGCCGCGAACGGATCCTCATCGGCCACGTTCAATACGAACACCATCCAGTTCACAGCACCGTTCAAGCGGATCACGATGTGCGGATCGATCCAGGAGAAGACCGGGAAGGATGTGCTGGAGATGGACGAGCCCGGTTTGCGTTCCCTGTGCGCGGCGAACGGCATCCACGTGGAGCCCAGCATGGGCAAGGGCAAGTTGATCGACGAACTGTTCAGTGCTTTGGTGCAACCGGACCTGATCCAGCCCACATTCGTCTGTGACTTCCCGCTGGAGATGAGCCCCCTCTGCAAGAAGCATCGCGACGACCCGCGCCTCACGGAGCGTTTCGAACTCTTCGTGAACGGCTTCGAATTGGCGAACGCCTATAGCGAACTCAACGACCCCATCGATCAACGCGAACGGTTCGAGGAGCAACTGAAGTTGCAAGCACGCGGTGATGATGAGGCGATGTACATCGACCAGGATTTTCTGCGCGCGCTGGAATACGGTATGCCACCCACCAGCGGTGTGGGTATTGGCTTGGATCGCTTGGTGATGCTGCTCACGAACAATCCCGCGATCCAGGAAGTGTTGCTCTTCCCGCAGATGCGGCCGGAGAA
The DNA here is from genome assembly GCA_017987895.1 of Flavobacteriales bacterium. Lineage (GTDB taxonomy): Bacteria > Bacteroidota > Bacteroidia > Flavobacteriales_F > PHOS-HE28 > PHOS-HE28. Next base: position 133,896 of record JAGNSU010000001.1, read on the forward strand.
GTTCGACTAGGGGATCCGCGCCACCCGGGTCATTCCATCGCCGACCTGCAGCCGCCGTGCCACATCCATGCCGCTCACCACATGCGCGAAGCGGGTGTACTTGCCATCCAAATGCGGCGCCGGCGCGAGCATGATGAAGAACTGGCAGCTCTCCGTGTCGTGACCCGCTGAGGCCAGGCCCACCGCGCCTTCCACAAAGCCCTCCGGTCCGATCTCCGTGCGCAGGGTCCAGGGCATGCCGCCGTAGCCATCGCCGCGCGGGCAGCCGCCCTGCGCCACGAAGTTGGGGATCACCCGGTGGAAGCTCTTGCCATTGTAGTAGCCCGCCGTCACCAACGAATCAAAAGCCACGCAACTGCCCGGCGCAACATCGGGTTCGATGGCCAGAATGATCTCGCCCTTCGTGGTGGCGATACGGTACTGTTGACCTTGCTTCAACGCGGCGAGGCGTGCGTGGTCGATCGGATGGTTGAACGGCGGCGAGCGATGCTCCGGCGCGGGCTTGCCATCGCGCTTCGCGATCGCCTGGTCGAAGTATTGCAGCGTTTCCAGATCGCGGATGGGGTGAAGCGGTCCACGTATCGCCTCAACGGTTTTCGCATCGAGCAAGTCCTTCAGATAGGCCTGGTCCTCCTCGAGGATCCGCTCGCAGGCTGCTGCGATCAATCCTTCATCGTATGGTGGTGCCAATACACGGCGAACCATTTCCACTTGCGAAGTGGTCCTGTCCCCATAAAACGTGTATGCGGATTCGAAAGCCGCCAGACGCATGATCGCAGAGGCCTTGCTTTGGATAACCGGTTCGCAGATATCCGCGCCGGGGTTGCCTTCTGGATCAAGGGTCCGAGCCCTGATCAATGCGGCATTGCCGTATGGCCCAAGGTCTTGTTCTGCCATGCTTTTCATCAGCGCCCTGCACACCATGCGCGTTCCCTCATCGCCGTATTTCATGGCCATGCCGTACAGCGGGATCTTGATCGAATAGTCGGGGATCTCCTGTGCTACTTTCCAGATGGCTGAGCCATCCAGCGGTCCTTGTAGGCGCTGGATCTGTTCCAAGACCGTTTGTTGTACACCTGCGTCGGTATCGCTGAGCCGGTCCAGGAGGAAGGAGAGCAGATCGTTGTCCTGCTTCGCGCCAAGTGCCCGCAGCGCCGCGACGCGGATCTTCGGTAGGCTGTCGTCCGCGGCGAGCGTGCGGAGCGTCTTGGTCACTTCTTGCGTTGCATTGTGCTTCAACGCGCCGACCAGGAACATGCGCACCACGGGATCTTTCTCCACACTGATCGCGTGCAATACACCCGGAGCTTCGGTGATCAGTTCCTCCTTAGGCAACCGGGCCAATTGTTGCGCTGCGCGAGTGCGGATGTCCTGGTCATTGCTTTCCAAGTAGCTGATGAGGAAGAGTGCGTCGTGCTTGCGCAAGGCGAGCTCCGCGCGGAAACCGGACTGGTACATCGCGCGCTGGATCGCCGTATCCGATTCAACATCCGCTGCGGCGTTCAGCAGGATGAGCGTGGTGCTGTCCGCGATCCATCCGAGCCCGAACGCGGCGTTCTTCCGCACGATCGCCTCCGGATCTTTCAATGCCGCGATCAGGCAAGGACGAGAAGCACTGTCCTGCACCGAAGCGAGGGCTAGGGCAGCATACCCGCGGATCGCTACCGAGGAGTCCTGCAGGAAAGCGCAGAGGGCTGCGGTGTTCCGATGATCCCGCGCCTCCAGCACGGCCCAGCGGGGTCCGAGTTCATCGGGGGGCACTGTTCCGCTGGCATCCGGATCCGGTTTCGCCGGGCCGCAGGCGGAAATGAGAAGAAGGATCGGGAGCCACCTCATGCGAAGCGGACGAAGCACAAGAGACCATCCGCGATGGCAAGTTCGCAAGGATCGGTTCAACGGGCCGGGGGACTCGCCGAAGGTGCCTTCGTTCCTTTCAGGAGCATGGTCGTGGGGTCCCATCCGAAGTAGCGCAAAGCGGCGAAGAATACGGTGGTGGCGGTCACCTCGTCCAGGTTGCCTATCAGCGGGATGTTGTCTGGCAGAAGCTCGAAGACCCCGGCCGTGGGGTTCAACAAGTAAACGAAGCAGAGGAGGCCGACGAGAGCGACAAAGATCTTTTTCATGACGGGTCATCCACGCGTCATAACCGGATCGCGCGGCCGATGAAAGGTAGGCCGACGGGTATCTTCGCGGCCTTCGTAGGCCGAAGCCTTGGCGAAGGCCCTTACCCATGAAAGCTCTTCGCTATTTGCCCACGGCCGCACTGCTCGCCGGACCGCTCGCTTCACAGGCGCAATTGATGCCCGATGCCGATGTGCTGGACCAGATGAGGTACGACGTGCAATACCTCGCCAGCGACCTATTGGAAGGCCGGGAGACCGGCACGAAGGGGGAGCGCCTGGCCGCTGATTACATCATCCAGAAAATGTCCAGCATCGGCTTGATGCCTTATGGGGATAGTGCGCGCTACGAGCAGGCCTTCACCTTCGCGGGGGAGCCGGTGCTCGGCGCTACCCAAGCGTTGCAGGTAGGACGCCAGCGGCCGCAGTTGAACGACGAATGGTACCCGCTTCCATTCTCCGGGAACGGGAACGTGCTGAGCACGATCATGCGTTGCGGTTATGGGATCCAAGCCCCGGACCTGGGTCGTTCCGATTACGATGGCATCGACCCCAAAGGGAAGTGCGTGGCGCTGATGGTGGGCTCTCCGGACGGTATCCATCCGCACAGCAAGTTCCTCGCCTACCACGATCTCCAAGCCCGCGCTGCCAAAGCCGTGGAATTGGGCGCGGTGGCCGTCCTTTTCTACAATGATGACAAGGACGTGGCGGATCCCTCCGGCGAGCTGCGCGCGCGGACCACGTCCGTGGGTGTGCCGGTCATGTTCTTGAAGGGCGACCTGTACAAGGACGGTTTAAAGGACGGCGATGCGTTCGCTGCGACCGTGACCATCGAACGCCCGACGATGACCGGCCGCAACGTGGTCGGCCTGCTCGACAACGGGAAGGAGAACGTGGTGGTGATCGGCGCGCATTTCGACCACCTTGGTTTCGGCGATGAGGGCTCCTTGCATCGCGGTGAGCCGGCCATCCATAACGGAGCGGATGACAATGCGAGCGGGATCGCCGTGATGCTTCAGCTCGCACGCGACCTGGCCGAAATGGACGAAGCCCGTGCGAACGACTATCTGTTCATCGCGTTCAGTGGCGAGGAGAAGGGGCTCTTCGGATCGAACTATTGGACCAAGCATCCCACGCTGCCGATCGCCACGCTGAACTATATGATCAACCTGGATATGGTGGGCCGTCTTGATACGGCAGGGGGCATTGGCATCAACGGCGTAGGCACTTCGCCCACGTGGGAGGAGGTGACGCGTGTTCAAGCGGGATCGCTCCATGTGAAGTCCACGGTCAGCGGGATCGGGCCGAGCGACCACACCTCCTTCTACCTACAGGGTGTTCCGGCCATCCACTTCTTCACCGGAGCGCACGCCGACTACCACAAGCCCAGCGATGACGAAGCGCTGATCAACTACCCCGGCATGCTCCGCGTTACCCGCTTCATCGAGTCATTGATCACCACCTTGAACGACGATGGCAAGCTCGCCTTCACCAAGACCGTGGACGCGGACAGTGCGAGCACACCCCGCTTCAAGGTGACGCTTGGCGTGGTGCCGGATTACATGTTCGATGGCAAGGGCATGCGGATCGATGGCGTCACCGACGGCAAGCCGGCCGCAGCGGCAGGGCTGAAGACCGGCGATATCGTGGTGAAGCTGGGGGCGCTCGAAGTGACCGATATGATGAGCTACATGAAGGCGTTGGGTCAGTTCGCGCGCGGTGACAAGGCCAAAGTGATCGTGCTGCGCGAAGGGAAGGAGGTGGAGGCGGAGGTGACGTTCTGACGGTAATGCTCGCCATCCCACTCATCACATCACGGGTCAGCGTCCTAGTTCTTGCACTGAGTCTGTTTGCCTGTCAGCCCGACCGTTTGATCAGGAAATCCATTGATGTAGGCGACTGCCGCTTCGAGTGGTACTTCTACAGCCATATCGGAAATTTCTCATCGGAGAGAATTACGATAAGGAAGGGCGACGGCGAAGAGCTGTTGGTGTTCGAATCGGAACAGGTCGCCACAAACTTTGAGGTTCGCTCGGATTCATTGATCATTCACATTTATGCCCCTGCGAAAGCAGCCATCATCGGCGTAGCAGACACAACTGTTTATGGCTACAAGGTGCTGCTCGACACCACCGCCACGGTCGAAGACTTTAGGAAGCGATCTGATTGGCACAAAGAATAGTCCCGTAAGCTTCTCTCAATCTCGCCAGCGATAACAGGAGACCTCTGCCATTTACCGCCGTTCACCGATCTTCACGGCCATGGGCACTAGGATCGCCGTAATCGGCGCAGGCAGCTGGGGCACCGCCCTGGTGAAGTTGTTGAGCACGAACGCGGATCAAGTGGGCTGGTGGGTGCGGCGGCCGGAGACCATCGCCCACATCGTCAAGTATGGGCACAACCCGGATTACATCAGCGCCGCGCAGTTCGAGGTGGAACGCCTGGCGATGAACACCGATATCCATGCGGTGGTGAAGAACGCCGATGTGCTGGTGATCGCCGTGCCGAGCGCCTTCCTCAAGGCGACGATGGAGCAGCTCGACCCCTCTGAATTGAAAGGCAAGATCCTCTTCAGCGCGGTGAAGGGCATTGTGCCGGAGACGAACCAGATCGTGGGCGAGTACCTGTTCGAGCATTGGGGTGTGAGCAAGGAGAATTTCGGCGTGATCTGCGGCCCGTGCCATGCGGAAGAGGTGGCCATGGAGCGCTTGAGCTACCTCACCATCGCCAGCCAGAACAGTACGCACGCACAACGCATGGGAGCCGCGCTCAACGGTCGCTCCATGAAGACGACCTTGAGCGACGATATCTACGGCACAGAATACGCGGCGATCCTGAAGAACGTGATCGCCGTATGCAGCGGGATCAGCGTCGGCCTCGGATACGGCGACAACTTCCGCGCGGTGCTCGTGAGCCGCGCCATCCAGGAGATCGCACGGTTCGTGGAAGCGGTGCACCCCATCGCGCGCGACATCAATGAGCCCGCGTATCTCGGCGATCTACTGGTCACGGCCTATTCCACCTTCAGCCGGAACCGCGAGTTCGGCACCATGATCGGCAAAGGCTACAGCGTGAAGGCCGCCCAGTTGGAGATGAACATGGTGGCCGAGGGCTACTACGCCGTGAAGTGCGTCCACGAGATCAATCAGAAAATGAAGGTGGACATGCCCATCACCGAGGCGACGTATGGCATGCTCTACGAACGCGTGGTGCCGATCCATGCAATGCGGCTGCTGAGCGAGAAGCTGGCGTGATCAGTCCACGAGCATGCGTACAGCGGACGTGCCGCATTCGCTACGCACCCGCACGAGGTAACAGCCTGTTGGCAGCGCCGCCGATCCGACCAAGCGAAGCCCCTGCTCTGCGCGCTCGATCGATATGGGTAAGATCCGGCCGGAGAGATCAAGCACCTCCGCCGCGGCGGAGGCAACGCTTCCGCAACCGAGGGACAAGTGAACATCCCGGTCGCTGGCAGGTACCGGGTAGATCGTCACCCCAGCAGAGTTGTTCTCTGCGGTGATCATGGTGCTCAGTGGCTGCAACCCGTAGCGCATCGCACCGACCTCCGTGGCGTTCAGGTCGACGAGCACGACCATAGCCGAATCGCCCTGTGCCGCTGCCGCCAGTGCTCCCGTGCTCAGCGGTGCACTCGCCAATCCGGCCGTTCCGAAGCCAACATCGACCGTGCCATTGGGTAGGTAGGCCACTACGTTGATGTTGGTGAAGTTGGTCCCCGACACCGGGATCATCACGCGACCATCGCTTGCAAGGCTTGCTGGCCCAATGAGATACGCGCCCATTGTGGGAGGTGTCGGAACAACGCCACCGTTCACTCCAAAGCTCGGGTCTCTGGCTCCATCGGGTAGGTAGCGCACCATGCCAACTCCTTGGTCCACGCCATTGCTCCAGGGACCGTACATCAGGATCTTCTCATCGGGGAGCAACAACATGCGCGCGTTCATGGCGAAGCCGGCCAGCGTGTCCAGCAATTGGCCGTTGGTCGCGAACGTGCTGTCAGTGCTTCCGTCGGGCATCAATCGGCGAACCGCTATTCCCCCGCCGGGTCCGTACTCCCTTCCGCCCACCAGGATCTTGCCGTCCGCGCGCACCGCCAGCGTGTTGTACCCAAGGTCTACATTGTTCGGGCCGAGCACCAGAAGGCCGGTACCGTTGAAGGTCGGATCCGGCAGCCCGTTCGCCTGGAAGCGGAAGATGACGTTGTGCTCCGCACCGGAAGCGTACCAGCCCAGCGCCAGCACCCGCTCATCGGGCAACACGGCCGATCCCATCGCCACCAGGTCCTGGCCGCTTACCGTGAAGAAGCTCTGACCGGAATGGTTCCATGTCGTATCCAGCGCGCCATCCACGTTCAACCGGAAGACCACGCCCTGGTCATACACGAAGGGCTGTATCCCGAAACTCTCATTGCCGAAACCCACGATCTTGCCATTGGGCCGAACGTGCAGATCCGCCAACAGGTCATTGCTGGTGCACAGGTTGGCCTCCACGCAGCCGTCCGGTCCGAAGCTCAGGTCCTGTTGTCCATTGGCTAGAAGCCGACAGACCCAGCAGACGGTGTTGTTGGCACCGTACACGTACCCACCGAACACCACCCGTCCATCCGGTGCCACTTCGATGTCCATGCCACGATCGGGGAAGAACGACACTGGGTCGTAGCCCTCGTAGCCAGCGTTCCCGAACGTGGGGTCGAACTGGCCGTCTTGAGCAAATACCGGGGCGGAGGCAAGGATCAACAACAGTCCGAAGTGCTTCATAAACGCAAAAGTACCTTGCACGACTTCTTGGCCCCATGCCGCTTCTCCGCTTCCACTGGGACTTCTTCGGCCCGGATGCCCTGCTCACCGCCGAGCATTTCGTGAAGCATCTCCACCAGTTCTGCGAACGCGAAGGGATCGCCGAGCGCGAGGCTTGGGTGACGAATGCTCCTGTGAAGTGTACGGCCACCCTGGAGTGCGACGAACGCTTTCTGAAGATGGTGCGCGATGCGCTTCGGCCGGTGCGCGGCGAACGCGTGTTGGAGTGATCTGTCAGGATTGATCGCATCGGCGGACTATCCCGTCGCCTTCACAACAGAGGCGACCATGAGATCCGTCATCGCGCTCACGCTCCTCCTTTGCTGGAGCAACCTGTTGCCCGCGCAGTCCCAACCTTATTTCAATGTGGATGAGAAAGGTGTTTGGGTGGATGGCTATGATCCAGTGGCCTACTTGCTCGAAGGCAAAGCGGTGGAAGGGAGCTCCCAATGGTCGTTCGTGCATCGGGGTGCCTCGTTCCACTTCGCGAACCAAGCGCATCTGGATCTTTTCAAGAAGGATCCGGAGAAGTACCTGCCCCAATACGGAGGTTGGTGCGCCTTCGCGATCGGCGACCACAACGAGAAGGTGGATGTCGACCCCCAAACCTTCAAGGTCAGGAACGGCAAGCTCTACCTTTTCTACAACAAGTTCTTCAACAACACCCTGGAGGATTGGAACGCCGATGAAGCCCGCCTGAACAAGCAAGCCGACGCGAACTGGGCGGCTTTCCAACACGCGAAATAGCTGCGACCGACAACCCTCACCTTGCCATCGTATGTCGTCCCTTTCGCGCTTCCTGCGTCTGCTCCCGAACCTGATCGCTGCGGTGATCCTGCTCCAGACCCTGTTCTTCAAGTTCACCGCCGCTCCAGAGTCGGTATACATCTTCAGCACGTTGGGTCTGGAGCCGAGCGGAAGGATCGGGTCCGGCGTAGCAGAACTGATCGCTGCGCTGCTGCTGCTTTGGCCCGCCTCGGCCTGGGTTGGGGCCGCACTGGCCCTGGGCATCATGGGCGGAGCGATCCTGAGCCACCTCACGGTCCTGGGTATCGAGGTGCAGGGGGATGGGGGGCAGTTGTTCCTCCTGGCAGTGCTGGTGGCGGTTCTTTCGG
>JAGNSU010000001.1:142044-147168 GCA_017987895.1 Flavobacteriales bacterium
GGGGCCGCACTGGCCCTGGGCATCATGGGCGGAGCGATCCTGAGCCACCTCACGGTCCTGGGTATCGAGGTGCAGGGGGATGGGGGGCAGTTGTTCCTCCTGGCAGTGCTGGTGGCGGTTCTTTCGGCTTTCGTCCTGTACCGTGATCGCACGCGCTGGATGGCGCTCCTCGCTGATCGGCGCAGCCCCGGCACCTGAATTAACGTGCACTGCACGCCGGAACAGCGGACCTACCGACCTTTGAGGCCCATCTCCGGGCCTACCTCATCCATCGCCACCCATGCAGCCCCTTGTTGCCTACAATGTTTCGGTCCTGGAGAAGATCGATCAGGTGCTGCTCCAACTCAGCGACGAGGAGATGGCACGGCCGTCCGATCTGCTCTTCGGCAGCAGCGTCGGCCAGCACTTCCGGCATATCCTCGAGTTCTATGAGTGCCTGCTGGCCCATGTCCGTGAGGGCAGCTTCAGCTACGACCGCCGCCAGCGGAACCTGCTGATCGAGACCGAGGTCACGGCGGCCCGTGCTTCGGCCGTGCGGAGCATCAGCCTACTGAAGGAACTGCGCGAGGATAGGGTGTTGGCCATGGAGAGCGAATTGCCCGACAGCCGGGAAATGAGCTCCCAGATGACCACGTTGAAACGCGAACTGGCTTACCTCGCGGACCATGGCGTACACCATCTGGCGATGATCCGCATCGCCCTGGAACAGGAACTGAAGCATGTCTCGTTCCCTGATCACCTCGGAGTCGCCGCCTCCACGCGCAACTTCCGCCAGCGCTGAATGTGTACGTTGACCTATCTGCCCTGGGCGGACGGGTTCGCGGTCGCTTCCAACCGCGACGAGTCGCGTGCCCGAGGTGGCATGATCCCGCCCAGGTTGGATGAAGCGCGCCGGTCGTGGTATCCGGTGGACGAGTCCGGTGGCGGAACCTGGCTGCTCACCGCTCCCGGCCGCTTCACCTTGAACCTGATGAACGGCGGACATGAGACCCACGCCAGAACGCCACCCTACAGGCACAGTCGAGGGATCGTCCCTCTGCGCTTCGCAGAAGATGGCAGTACGGAAGCCTTCCTCGCACACTTCGACTTCGAGCGGATCGAGCCGTTCACATTGGTGATCTTCCATCATGCCCCGCGCAGCGTGGAAGCGATCGTATGGACCGGATCAATGGTGGATCGCATGGACTACCCGTCCGACCAGCCGCACCTGTGGTCCTCTTCCACACTGTACGACGCTCCCGCGCGCGCCATGCGGCGCCAGTGGTTCGCGGAGGCGGTCGAACGGATGGGAGGGACGCGGAGTTTGGAGCAGTTGCTCCAGTTCCATCAACAGGGCGGCGCGCACTATCCGGACACCTCGAAGCGGATCCTCATGGAGCGTCCCGGCGGGTTGGGTACGGTCTGTACCGCCGGTGTGGAATACAAGGCCGAAGATGCGCGGATGTACTTCCACGACCTGGTGGCCGGGCGTGAGCAATGGTCCACGCTGTCATGACGCCGCGTTGGCCCGCGCGCTGGAACCACGAGTACCTGCCGTGGTACATCATCTACCTGCCGGTGGTGCCTGGGCTTTTGTACCACGCCATACGCCAACGCAGTTTGGTTTTCTTCACCAACGTGGATCCGGCCATCGACATGGGCGGTTTCTTCGGCGAACGGAAGTCCTCGATCTATGCGCTCCTGCCGAAAGGATCCTATCCCACCACGTTGCTGGTTGAGCCGGGAACCCCGGAACACGAAGTGCGCGCGCGCATCGCGACCACGGACCTCTCCTTTCCATTGATCCTGAAACCAGATGTGGGTGAACGCGGCGAGGGTGTGTTGCGGGTGGACGATGCACAACAACTCTTCAACACGATCGCCTCCGCCCCCAAGCCCATGTTGCTCCAACAATTGGTCGCCTGGCCGCACGAATACGGGCTGATGTTCGCCAAGGACCCGCGCACCGAACGCACCGCATTGCTCTCCATAACCGGCAAGCGCATGCTCACAGCAGTTGGTGATGGACAGCGCACGGTGGAGCAGTTGCTGGCGATGGAATATCGTGGCCGCAAGCAGATCGAACGCCTCCGCGGTTACCGCCAGGAGCTCCTCGCCCGAGTGCCCGCGAAGGATGAAGAGGTGGTGGTGGAACCGATCGGCAACCACTGCCGTGGAGCGCTGTTCCATGATGCTTGGGCATTGTTCACACCCTCGCTGGAACGTGCCATCGATGAATTGTTGGCTGAGGCGGAAGGCCTGTACTACGGCCGGGTCGATGTACGCGCCGAGAGCGAAGAGGCGCTGCGTGCTGGACGGTTCATTGTGCTGGAGTTGAACGGCGTATCCAGCGAACCGGGGCATATCTATGACCCCTCCTATAGCCTCATGCGCAGTTGGTCCGAGCTACTTCGGCATGTGAAGCACATTCCACCGATCAGTGCGGCGATGCGTGCGAAGGGACACGAACCGGTCCGCCTCGCGGATCTTTTGCGCCGATGCGAAACGCATTTCGGGTACCGCATCAAATTCCTGCGGCAATTGGTGGAACGGCTTTCATCGCCGTCCACAAGCCAGCGATCAGCAGTGCCAGGCCGATGAGACGGAAAAGGCGTCGCAAGCGCACCGCGTCCAACCGATGCTGAAGAGTTCGCGCGAAGCGCACCAGGAGAAGAAGTAGTACCAACGCACCCGCGAACGCCCCGAGCGCGAACGCTACCATGGCGCCCGGACCGACGGCTTCCGGCATGTAGGCGCGCAAGCTGGCCGCAATACCGAGCCAGAACAACAGAAGCTGTGGGTTCATGAGCCCCCACATCACTCCGCGGCCAAAACTGGCCGAGGAGGCCGCTGGTTCCGGTGTGCTTATGGAAAATGGAGGCCAGATCAGGAAGTAGGCACCTAGGCCCACGAGCAGAATACCAGCGATGAACGGGGCATGTGTTGTGAGCCACGGCACCTTGTCCATGGAACGCTCCACCAGCAGGACCGCCAACCCGGCGTACAGCAACTCCGGGAGCGCTCCGCCCCAGGCGGTCATTCGGCCGGCATATTCGCCCTTCGACAGCGAGGCGGCTAACACTGCCGTATTCACGAGCCCGGCCTGCAAGGAGCCGATGAAGCTGGCCACCGACGCCACAAGGAAGACAAGCAGGACCGTCATTCGGATCGTATTCGCAAGGGTCGGTCAGCGGAGTACCCAGCGCAGGATCCTCTCCTTCACGGAAGTGTACGGAGGGAACTGGAGCCGGTGATCGAGCCAGGTGCTACCCTTCGCGATACCCTTCACATTGCTGAAGCGTTCGAAACTGTGACGACCATGGTAGCGGCCTATACCGCTGGTGCCGACACCGCCGAAAGGGAGGTCCGGTGCGCCGAATTGGATCATCGTATGGTTGATGCAGCCTCCACCGAAGGCGATGTGCTCCGTGAAGTACCGTTGCGCTTTACGATCGTTGCTGAAGATGTAGGTGGCGAGCGGCCAGGGGTTCCGCTGTGTGATGCTGATCACTTCTTCGGGTTCGGACCAGGGTAGGATCGGAAGCACAGGCCCGAAGATCTCCTCCCGCATGGGCGGACTTTCCAAGGGCACCTGGGTGAGCACGGTAGGAGCGATGTACCGATCGGCCGCATCGTGCTGGCCACCCAAGGCGATCTTGCCATGGCCGAGGTAGCCGCTTACCGCCGCGAAGCGCTTATCATTCACCAGCCGTGCGAAGTGAGGGCTGCGTCGCGGATCATCGCCGAAGAAGCGCTGCACATGCTTCGCGAACGCCGCAAGGAACTCGTCCATCACGGCGCTATGCACGAGCGCATGATCGGTGGCGACGCACGTCTGCCCCGCGTTGAAGTATTTGCTCCAGGCGATCCGCCCCGCGGCCAGGCCGATGTCCGCTTTGCGGTCCACAATGGCCGGGCTCTTTCCGCCCAGCTCCAAAGTGACCGGAGTGAGACCCGATGCCGCCATGGCCATGATCTTCGCACCTACCGCCGGACTGCCTGTGAAGAAGATGTGATCGAACCGGTGCCGCGCCATCAACCGCGGCACGACCTCCCCTCCCGGACCCTGCACCAGCCGCACATGTTCCGGCGCAAAGGCTTCTGTGATCAGCTGTTCGACCACCGCTACGGTGCGGGGGCCTTCATTGCTGGGCTTCACCACCGCGCAATTGCCCGCGGCGATCGCTCCGACCAGGGGAGAGAGCAGGAGCAGCACAGGATAGTTCCACGGAGTAACGATCAACACCAACCCGAGCGGCTCGTGGTGCATGGTGCTGCTCGCCAACTGGATCGCCAGCGGCGTGGGGACGTGCTCCACGCTCATCCATTCACGCAGATGGCGGAGCGCGTACGTGATCTCCGCATGTACCAGTCCGATATCGCTCAGGTACGCTTCGAAACGCGGCTTGCGCATATCCGCGTGCATCGCTTCGAGCAAGGCCTCTTCATGCTTGTGCAAGGCCTCGCGCAGTGCGAGCAAGGCTTGGCGCCGCGCCGCGAACGGGCGTGTCGCTCCGCTGTCGAAATGCGCGCGCAGCGGGTTTACCAACGCGTCAATGCGCTCCGGGGATAGATCCTGCGCTTCCATGGAAGACGGAAAGGTATTCCGGTAGGATCCTTACGCCGCCAGAATGAAGTCCTCCCCCTCGACCAATCCGCGCGAAGCGAGGAACTCCGCGATCCGATCGCCTGTACCGCGCTGCGAGATGAAGGAGATGATCACCGCTTCACCCGGAGCGGGCAATTCGTTGGGTGGGATGAAGGCATAGTCCTGGACCTCGCGCCGGTGTACATCGGTGAACGCATCGACATGTACACCTTCCGCTTCGAGCAAGGCGACGCGGGCCTGGCATAGGCCGCTCGTTCCGGCCACGATCACCTTCCTTCCGTCCAACTCCTGCTCCAGCCAGTGGGCCAGCCATTTCGCCTTGGTGGTGAAGAACGCCTCCACGCGGTAGTTGGAATGCGTCCTGCTCAGGCGCTCGTCATGGTCCTTCCAGGTGAGCAGTTCCTCGGGGAGCTTGGCGAAACGTACGCCCGCATCCATCCAGCGCAGCCAGAGCTCATGATCTTCCGGCAAGGGCCCCGTGTTATAGGCGCCGTGCGCTGCGATCAATCCGCGACGGAACATCACCGTGGGATGCG
>JAGNSU010000086.1 GCA_017987895.1 Flavobacteriales bacterium
CAAAGTCGTCGCCAAGCAAAAGTGATCGGCGGGCCTCCACAGGTGTTCCTTCCCGAACCACGCGATCCCGGATGCGCTCCGTTCTCTTCTCCGCATGCGCATGGGCGTTCGTGCTGTGGATGGTCCCTGCTCCCAGCCATGCCCAACGGTCCGCGGATAGCTCGGTGTACCGTTCGCGTCCTTGGGTGGACCTGCCGCTGGTCCTCGGGTCAGCGGGGCTCGTGCTCGCGGGCGCACAGGTACAGGCCGCTCAGCAACCTCTGGAGGAGAGCTTCGTGCGCTCTCTGGCCCCGGCCTCCATCAATGGTTTCGATCGCTGGGCCACGGAGATCGACGTAGCGGAACGTGGTGCCGCCAGAGCCCGTTCGGATGTCCTGTTGTGGTCGTCGGCATGCGCCCCCCTCGCCTTGCTCTTTGACCGCGATGTATGCAAGGAATGGGACCGCGTGTTCACCCTGTACGCGGAAGCGATGCTCGCCAACAGTGCCTTGCAATCCTGGACCGCCATCGCAACTGAACGGGTGCGCCCGATCGCGTACCTCCCTGAGGTCCCGATGGCCGATCGCCTGGAGGCAAAGAACCGGCTGTCCTTCTTCAGTGGTCATACATCGAGCACCGCCTGTGCCTCTTTCTTCATGGCGCGGGTGCTGGATGATATGCATCCTGAATTCGGAGGATGGCGCTGGCTTCTATACACCGCTGCGCTGATGCCGCCGGTGTTCACGGGCTACTACCGTATTCAGGCGGGCAAGCACTTTCCTACGGACGCATTGGTTGGCCTGGTAGTAGGCGGTGCCACGGGTGTTCTGGTGCCTGCCTGGCACAAGCGCCGCCGACCCAACGGATTGAGTGTGCTACCGACCACAGTGCCTGGTGGGTTGGGTCTACATATGGCCCTCCAATGGTGATGGACGCACTGGGAGCGATCTTCCATCGAAGGTCCTTGGCGGACCTGGTTCGGTTCCGGTCCACCCCGTCCCGTCCCGATCTGAAATGCCCGCGAGCGGGAACCGGACTCTTCTTGGTGATCCTACTCTTTGCATGGTCCAGTGTGTTCGCGCAACCCCTGCCACCCACGGATAATGTTCTTTATCTGATCGGTGATGCCGGAGAAACAGGGGAAGAGCATGGTGCTCCGGTGTTCCGCCTCCTGCGCGAAGTGGTGGGTACGGATGAAGCCAAAGAGCGCACTATCCTCTTCCTTGGGGACAACTTGTATCCTGAAGGATTGCACAAGAAGGGCCACCGGCTCCGTGCACAGGATGAGTTGAACCTCAACGCACAGATCGCTGCGGTGCGGGACCTCAATGCTCGGATCCTGTTCATTCCCGGTAATCACGATTGGAAGCAAGGCGATAAGCACGGGTGGAAGTACGTGCAACGCGAAGAACGCTTCATCCGTGACACACTTGGCCGAAAGGCTTTCCTGCCGCATGGCGGTTGTCCCGGTCCGGAGGTGGTGAAACTGGGGAATGGTGCCGTGCTGGTGATCCTGGACACCCAATGGTGGCTGCACCGTTACCGCCGTGCGGAGGGTGAACGCGATGGCTGCGAAGTGGCCACGGAAGCCGATCTGCTCGACGCGTTGAAGAATGTGCTGAACGAATACCGGGACCAGCGTATCATCCTGGCCGCCCACCATCCCTTCCGTTCCTATAGCAGCCACGGGGGTCACTTCCCCCTGCGCACGCATTTCTTCCCACTTACTGGGGTGAACCCGCATCTATGGATCCCCTTGCCGGTGCTGGGCAGCATCTACCCGCTCTACCGCTCATTGCTCGGCGATGTGCAGGACGTGGCCCATGCGCGTTACAACGCCTTGCGTGCCGGGGTCGAGTCCTTGCTGGAACAGTTCCCCGGCAGTGTGTACGCTTCGGGGCATGAGCACATACTCCAATACCTGCATCGAAAGGATATACACCATGTGATCAGTGGGGCTGGTTCGCGCACCACCTGGATGAAGCGCAGCAAGCAGCTGGGTTTCGGGCGCAGCGAACGCGGTTTCGCACGCCTCGTGATCTCCACCCCTGGCGAGCTACGCCTTGAATTTTTCACGCTGGACCACGGTGCGGTGCCCGAGATCTCCATTCCCTTGGAGGGTCTAGAACGGCCCGCTGCGGTCGTGGACGATGGTCCGCCCCTGCCGATGCCCGCGATGGTCACCGTAGCCCCGAACGCCGATCTGAACGCCGGCGCTTTCAAGCGTTTCTTCTTCGGCTCGTTGTTACGCGATGTTTGGTGCGCGCCCATCACCGTCCCAGTGCTGGATCCGGATACGACCTTCGGTGGCTTGCGTGCGAAGGCCATGGGTGGCGGCTTCCAAACCCGCTCCCTCCGCCTCGATGCGGCCAATGGACATGCCTACGTGCTGCGTTCCATCCGCAAGTATCCGGGCCTCGCACTGTCCCCCAACTTGCGGGGCACCGTGGCCGAGGAGGTGGTCAGTGACGGGGTCGCGGCCAGCCATCCCTACGCGGGTATAGCCATACCGCCATTGGCGGACGCTGTGCGTGTCCTCCACACCGACCCGCGTCTGGTCGTGGTGCCCGACCACCCTGCCCTCGGCGCCTACCGCGCGATCTTCAGCAATACGCTCTGCCTGCTCGAGGAACGCACCGATGGCGATTGGCGGGGTACTTCACAATTCGGAGGAAGTGAGCGCCTCGCAAGCTCCGGGGAATTGATCGAAGCGCTGCGCGAAGGCCACGACGACGTGCTCGATGTTCCCGCATTGCTACGTGCCCGTCTTTTGGATATGACCATCGGCGACTGGGACCGGCATGATGATCAATGGCGTTGGGCCACTTTCGAACAGGGCGAGCGCACCGTGTACAAACCGATCCCACGGGACCGTGATCAAGCGTTCTTCACCCAGAACGGAGCGATCCCTTCCCTCACCAACCGGCGCTGGGGGATCAGCAAGTTCCAGGCCTTCGGACCGGATATCCGCGACATCAATGGACAGAACTTCAATGCCCGCTATCTGGACCGCGCTTACCTGACCGAGCCCGATCGCGCCCTATGGCAGGCCGTTGCCGATAGCATGCGCACGGAGCTCACCGATGCGGTGATCGAAGAGGCCGTGCATCGGTTCCCGGATACCACCTTCGCTTTGGTGGGACAACGCATCATCGCCGGATTGAAAGGGCGCAGGGACAAATTGCCCGAGATCGCTGAACGCCACTACCGCGCTCTGGCGAAGTACGTGAACGTGGTAGGCACCGATGAGGATGAGTTCTTCGAAGTGGTGCGCTTGCCGGAAGGCCGCACCGAGGTGAACATCTATGACCGGAAGCATGGCAGGAAGGTGGGTAAGCGACGCTACTATCACCGCGTTTTCGAAGCACGGGACACGCGCGAGATCAGACTCTACGGCTTGGAGGGCCACGATGAGTACCGCGTGAAGGGCGACGTGCGCTCGGCCATCAAAGTGCGCATCATCGGTGGCATGGAGAAGGATGTGATCCAGGACAGTTCTCATGTCCGTGGACCGGGCAGACGCACCATCGTGTACGAGAGCGGCGGGTTGAAGAAGGGGAACAAACTCCGCCTTGGGAGCGAAGCCAGGTTGGTACGAAGCGATCGGTCCGATGCCTTGGACTATGACCGCACCGAGTTCGTGCGCGATGTGTTCATGCCTCTTGTTTCCGTTGGCTTGAACCCGGACGATGGCGTGTTCCTCGGAGGTGGCTTCAGCTACACCAAGCAAGGATTCAAGGTGGAGCCGTATAAATGGCGCCACCGTGTATTGGCCAGTGCCGCCCTGCGCACCGGAGCCTATCGTGTGCAGTACAACGGCCGTGTGAACAAGGCCTTCGCCGGGCTCGATGCCGGTTTGGACGCACGACTGCTGGCCCCTGACTTCAACTTCAACTTTTTCGGGTTCGGGAACCTCACCACACAACCGGAGGATGAGGAACAGTTCCAGTACCGTATCGATCTGGTCGATGTGGAACCCTTCGTGGCCCGCACGTTCGGGGGTGCGCATGAAGTGCGGATCACCGGGCTTTATCGCAGTGCTTCGCAAGGACGGCTGAGCCCCGCATTGGAGGACCGCCCTGAGTTGCGACCCCAGCCTGATGTGGACTATGCCGGGGCCGCCTTGAGCTATCGCCTGAACAATGTGGACAACGAGGCGGATCCCGAACGAGGCATCCGTCTCCAAGCGGAGGTGGACGAGCTGGTGGAGGTGAACACCAGCAGGGAAGTGCGTGGTATCTCCGGGGATCTGCGTCTCTATCTGCCCGCACGTATCCTACCCGCGCGAACGGTGATCGCCCTGCGTGTGGCCGCTTCCCGACGTGATGGCGCGATCGACCCCTTGTTGGCGCGTTCGCTGGGCGGCCAGGAGGGCATGCGCGGCCTGCGCCGCACGCGATATACCGGCAACAGCATGGCGCTCGGTAACCTCGAGCTGCGCCAGGATCTTTTCAATTCACGCAACCGGCTGGTGCCCTTTCGCATGGGCCTGCTCGCCTTCGCGGATGTCGGCCGTGTATGGGTGGACGGACGTGACGAGCATTTCTGGCACAGTGCTGTGGGCGGCGGACTATTCCTCAGTCCGTTCAACATGGTGATCCTGCAGGCCAGCTACGCGCTGAGCGATGACGATGCCATCGTGGACGTGCGGATCGGCTTCTTCTTCTGACCGGTGGCCTAGTGACCGGGCACACCGCTCACGGTAAGCCCTGCCAGGTAGGCCGCTCGCGCGGCCGCCGCTACGGAGAGCACCAGACCGATGGCGAAAATGCTGTACGTGATGTTGAGGTAGCGGTATTTCTTGTGCAGCACCTTGCCCAGGTAGTAAAGGTCCTTCGTCATGGAGCCGTACAGGTAGTCGCGATCGTTCATCACTTGCTCCATACCCCACTTGAAGTCGGTGAACTTCATGTTGTGGAAGTTGCCGAAGAACAAGAGGTTGGCGTTGCGCTTCTCGATCTCTTCCCGCGAGGTGTTGCCCTGCGTCACCTTGGGTCGCGTGGCCAGCGTAGCCGTTACGATGGAGGCCAGACAGGTGAAGGTGAGCAACGCGGCGGGCAGCATCAGGAGTTGGTTGTTCTCCAGTTTGGGCGCGAGCCCACTGAGCACCACGGAGATGATCAGCGCGTTCACACTGAGCATCATGTTCGCCTTGTTGTCCGCGATCTGGCTCAGCCGGGTGTGGTTGTTCAACGTGACACGGAAGAGCGTTTCCACCCCGCGTTCGGTCTCTTTGCGTTTGCGTGAAGCGTTCTTCTCCGATCGCGCTTCCTCATTGGCGTGGCTCTTCCGGTCCTTCTCTTCAGCCTTCTTCCCGTCACGCTCCTCCAACGATGCACGAAGCAGGGCCAGGTTCTTTTCCCGTCCGGCGCTCCATAGCCTCCGGGCCACCTCGGACAAGAACGGGGTGGCTTCCATGAAGCGGATGTTCTCCACGAGCCAATCCCTCTTTTTGATCTTTCCACCGCCCAAGGCCTCGACCTCCTCCCGCAACCGCGTCGTTTGGTCCAGGTGGTCCGCACCGCCGAGGTGCACCAGGTCCGCGTCGCGCATCAGGGGTTCCAGTGCTCCTTTCCGCTCCGCATCCTTCTTCGTGGCCATGATCAAGGTGCGCACTTGCGCGATCAGCGCGGGCGATGCTTGCGCGGTCGCGAGAAATTCGCTGGCCAGTTGTGCGCTGCGCTCCTCGTGACCCACCGCGCCAAGGTGGAAGGCGCTATCGTGGAACCAGGCGGCGATGATCAGGGCGGTCGTCTCGTCCGGGGTACACTGCGCCGCCGTAGCCAGATCGCGGACCGCGCCCGCTACCTGTGCGACATGCCTGATGTCGTGATAGCGCAACCGGGCATCGGAATGGTCGGCCATGTACTTCCTAACATGTGCTTCGGCCTGCTCGATCAATTCGTTCATGGGTCTTCAAACTTCGGTGATCGTGGATGAAGCACGACGCATAGGTGCCATTTCACTTGCTCCGACCGAACCGCCGACCACAGCGTAAATGTTCACGTGGTTCTGCTTCCCCTTCAGGATCACCGCCCCCAAAGCCTCGGTGCGCAGCGTATGTTCCGTCTCCGGCCAGCATGTTCGGAGCATGCTCTCGCTGATGATCAGCGGGCGGCCCATGTCCCCGCACATGCTTTGGATGCGGGCGGCGGTATTGATGGTATCCCCGTGGTAGGCGATCTCCCGCTTGATCTCACCGATCTCCACGGCGATCACCTCGCCGAGATGCAGACCGGCTTTGAACGTGGGGATCCGGTCATAAGCGCGCTGGTAGTGTTCCGCGCGCATGGCGATGGCGGCTTCGATGGCGAAGTAGAACCGCACGCACTGGCTTTTGTCCCGCAAAGCGGGGGCGTTCCAGGTGAAGACCACTTCATCGCCCACATACTGGTAGATCTCCGCCTCATGCTGCGGCACTTGCGTATCGATGTCGTGGAACAGGTCGCGGATCATCGCGCTGTAGCGCTCAGGACCGAGTTCTTCCGCATGGCGCGTGCTGCTCTTCAGGTCCATGAACATGAAGATGCGTTGTTCGGTGATCGGCTTTTGGTATCGGCCCAGCAGCAGGCTTACCAGCATGCCCGGCCCAAAACTCCGGTTCACTTGTTTGATGAAGGACACGACGAGATTGCCCACCAAGGTGGTGGGTATGAAGGTGAGGGCCCACCGGTAGCGGGCCTCATCGCTAAGCTGCATGCCCATGCGCGCGAACCAGTCGTCCATCACCATGTCGAAAACGGCGAGGGTTCCAATGGAAATGACCACGAAGACCATGGAATACAGCACGGCTTTGCTCAGGATACGACGGCCCAACGATGCGCCCATGCCCACGTGGCGTTCCACCCACACATCGATCAAGCCCAGTGCCGTGCCATAAAAGATGGCGGTGACCGCGCTCAACGCCAGTACGGCCAGGAAGGGGGGTGGGGTGATCTCCACATAGGTGGCCGCCACGGCCTTGATCACCAAATGGCTGATGGTGACCAACAGCGCGTTCGTCAGGATCCAGAAGTTCACCTGAGTGATCACCGCCGTGAGCAGCGGATGCCGGTAAGTGAGGCCTGTGGCGAACGAGCGGTAGAACGCCGGGGATCGGTCGGTGCCCATCGGGTGTAGGAAAGGTAGTGACCGCACGGATGCGCTCGGTGCGGGCGTTCATCAGCGCTGGATGGTCCTCTATTCGTGGATGGTTCTACGGAGGTGCGGACCAGCCCCGCAGCCGGTCAGGTCGAAATCTTCCATGCTCAGGAACGGGAAGATGATGCAGGGTATCCACGGCGCGCAGGACCACGTGCGCATGTTCAGCGGTAAAGCGAGAGGCGTTGCATCGCGGAGCGGCCCTCCGAGAAGAGATGGACGGTGTACATACCGGGGGGGAGCGTGGAGAGGTCCAGCGGAACGGCTATATCCTGCTGCAAGCCGCGCTGTTCGGTGCGCAACACGCGCCCGCTGATGTCCAGCACCGTGATGCGTGCATCGTTCCAGCCGCGCGCGCTGCGCAGCATCACCGTGCCCACTTCCGCAGGATCGGGGTAGATCACGATGGCATCGCCCAGCAGGTGCTCCTCGACGCCCACGATGCCCGCACAACTACAGTCGAACGTCCATAGATCGTTGTACGACCACGCATTGCCGTCATCGCACGGCAGGCCGGGCAGCGCATCACCGCCGAGCACACCGGCGCAATCCATGCCCACGCATGCACAGTCCGCATCGAACTGGTCGTTTGTGGTCACAAGCACACCATCATCGCAGGGTGTGCCTGGCACAGCGGGGCCGTCCACCACGCCGAGGCAATCGAAGGTGAGCAAGGTGCCGGTGCATGTGCAGCTACCGTCCCATGCGTCGTTGATGGTGTTGATGTTGCCATCGTTGCAGGGTGTGCTTGGCAACGCGTTGCCGCCCGCATTGCCCAGGCAATCGATCAACCCACCCAAGCATACGCACTCCGTGGTGTACAGATCGTTCCCCGTGTCCGGGTCGTTGTCGTCGCACGGGGTCCCGGGTTGCACCGGACCTCCGGGTACGCCATGGCAATCCACTGGCAATGCACCATAGCAACCGCAGTTGCTGTTCCAGCTATCGTTGCTGGTGTCCGGGTCACCATCGTCGCAAGGGGTACCGGGCTGGGCCGGGCCCGCGAGCACACCGGTGCAATCGAAAATGGAGGCGCCTGCGCAATCGCAACTCGTGGTGTATACATCGTTCTGCGTAGTGGGATCATTGTCGTCGCACGCAGTACCGGGCTGTGCCGGACCAAGCAACACGCCCTCGCAATCCAGCGCGTTGCGCAGGCAGATGGAGAACTCGGTGCTGATGGGATAGTCCGGCCCCACATCGTACACGCGCACATAGTAGATCCCTGTCGTGAGGCCCCCGACGAGTAAGGTTTCACCCTCACCGATGCCATGGTCGTTCCGGCAATTGATGTTGAACAGGATCGCGCAGTTGCCCTGGTCGGAGCTGAAGAGTTGTACCGCCGGATCCATCCCGGGCGATGGCTCGACCTCCACAATGAGCACCGGAGAGGTGGCCACGAAGCTGTACCATACATCATCGCTGTGGTCGTGGGCCGGAGCGCAGGCATCGAGTGGATCGGAATAGGTGGCGCCGGCCACATCGCCGGTCACCGGGGTGCAGAGCGGGTCTGCGGTGATCGGTTGCGCGAAGGCACATTCGTCGTTCGGTGGTGGCGCTTGCTCGTGGACGCAGATGCTGAAGTAGGAGGTGAGCGGCGCACCTGTGCCCGCATCGTATACGCGAAGCCGGTAGTTGTTGCCCGGCACAAAGTCGTTGCGCAGGATCCGCTCACTGCCACCTACGGCGGTGCTATTGGCACAGTCGACCAAGGTGCTCCCACACGGGTCCGCATAGAGCTCGATCACCGCGTCGAGACCAGGGCTGCCGTTCACCTGTACCCGCAGGATGGGAGCCGTGGCGGTGAAGGTGTACCACACATCCTCATCGGCCACGGCGGCGCCGCACGCACCGGGTTCCGTTCCGGTGGCTCCGGTCACGTTGCCGTTCACGGGGTTGCAATTGATGCTCACAGCCAGCGGGATCGCGTCGGCGCATTCATCGTTCGGCGGTAGCACCAGGTGGGCGCAGATGTTGAATTCGGTGTACGGCCAGCCGGTATAGAAATCATAGACGCGCACGAAGTACTCGAGTCCCGGAAGCAGGTCGTAGCGCACGATCTCTTCCTCTTCGCCGAAGCCGGTCAGGTTCGCACAATCCACGAAGGTGCCGCCGCACCCGGCCATGTAAAGTTCGAGCACCGCATCGAAGCTGGCGTTGGCGCCGGCCGCCGCGATGCGGATGTTCGGGCCGGTGGCCACGAAGCGGTACCATACGTCGTCATCCGGCGTGGCGCCGCCGCAATTGCCGGGCTGTGCGCCCGAGGCGCCCAAGGCCGATCCGATGGTGGGCACGCATGTCGCCTCCACGGGCAACACCAGGGCGTCCGCGCAGGCATCGTTCGGCGGTAGGGGTTGCTCCAGCACACAGAGGGAGAACACACCCTGTGGGTAGTACCCGTAGTATTCATACACCCTCACGTAGTAGGTCGTGCCGGGGGTGAGGCCACCTTGCACATGTAACACGGTCCCGCCGTCGCCTGTCGCACAGCCGATGCTTGTCAATGCACCGCAGGTGCCCGAGTAGACCTCAAGGCAGGTGATCAACAGGGAGCTGGTCACTTCGATCCGATGGATCGGCACCGTGGCCTCGAAGCTGAACCAGGTATCATCATCCGCCTCGCCACTGCCGAAGTTGCCGCACTGTATACCCGGTAGCGACTGCGTGGCGTTCAGCCCGTTGCCCGCTACTTGGATGCAGGTGGGCCCTACAGGCAAAGGGATCGCGCCGGGGCATTCATCGTTAGGCGGGATGGGTTGCTCCGATACGCAGATGGTGAAGCCCGGATCGCAGGGAAAACCCGCGTCACACTCGTAAACGCGCACATAGTAGGTGGTGCCGGGAACGAAATCGGTGCGCGGGATGAAGCCAAGACGGTTGCATTGGATCGAGAAGAGCGACCCACAGGTGCCGCCGAACACCTCGACCACGGTATAGGACCAGCCCGACCCGCTGGCCACGTCGATGCGCAACCAGGGCACGGTGGCCACGAAGCTGAACCATACGTCGTCGTTCGCGTCGCACTCGCCCGCGTAGCCGAAGGGTCCATTGCAGCCGGTGCCGGGCAATGATTGGGTAGCGCCCTGCACACTGCCGGTCACCGGCGTACACGAGGTGCCCACGGTAAGCGTGATCGCGCCCGTGCATGCATCGTTCGCGGGTGGCGGTGGGTCTTCGGTAACGCGGATGGTGAAGGTGGTGGTGGCCGGGTAACCCGATGAATAATCGTAGACCCGGATCCAGTACGTCACCCCGATGACAAGCCCGCTGGCCGCTATGGTCTCGATGCCACCGCCGACGGTGGCGTCCGCGCAACCCAGCGTCACGGGGCCAAGGCTACAGCCGTCCTGGAGCAACTCGACCACCGCATCAAAGGAGGTCGAGCCGGCGACATCGATGGTGTGTGCGGTGGCGGAGGCGGTGAAGCTGTACCACACATCGTCGTTAGCGTTCCCCATGAAAGTGTTGCATGTGATCGCGGGCAGCGACTGCGTGGCGTCCTGCACTTCACCGATCACCGGGGTGCAGGAGGTGCCGATGACGAGGACGGTGGCATTGGCGCAGTCATCGTTCGGGGGCGGGTTGCCCGCAAGCGCGTGCGATGTGCCCAGAGAGAGGAGGGTAGCGAGCGCGAGCGACCAGTGCAACTGCTTGAACATGTTCGTGCTTCGCATGGGTGCGGACTGTTCGACGTTGAACAAAGTTGGTCTTTTCCGTTGCTGCACACTACTTCCGGGTGCTTGCTAGCGAAGCGAACGCTCCGAACATGCGGGTTGATAGGTTGTGGATCCCTACCGACCAACCACCACCAACCGCCGCGCTGCGTATCGCTCCGCACTGGTGAGCCGCACCGCGTAAGGGCCAGGGGCAAAGCCATCCACATGGAGCGGCACGCTCCGCACCACCGTGCTCGTGAGCGAACGCATGTATACCATCCGCCCTGCGGGATCGAACACTTCCACCGTGGCGTCCGGCCATTCACCTTCCGCAGTGAGCAGCACCGTTCCTGCGTGCGATGGGTTCGGAACAAGGGTCATCCCACTTTCGGATGGCTGCCGATCTCCGATACTCACCACGCCCACGCAAGCGCAGTCCACGGTCCAATACTCATTGTTCGTCCACGGGTCCTGATCATCGCACGGGGTGCCGGGCAACGCGAAGCCGCCGAGCGATCCAGCACAATCGTACCCCACGCACTGGCACTGGAGGTCGTACTGATCATCGTAGCTCGCCAGGATGCCATCGTCGCAGGCGTTGCCCGGGTATGCGTTGCCACCAGGTATACCATTGCAATCGGCGCCGCGCACGCAGATCTGAAAGCCGGTCTCGGGCCAGTTCTGTCCGTTGTCGTACACGCGCACCGAGTAAGCGGCGCCGGGCACCAGGTCGTTGCGCACCAGCACTTCATCGTCCCCATAGCCCCCATTGTTCGCGCACGCGACGTAGCTCCCCGCGCAAGCGCCCTGGAACAGTTCCAGCACTGGATCGATCAACGGGTTGGCGAGCACTTCGATGGTGATCGTGGGTCCGGTAGCCGTGAATGTGTACCACACATCATCATCCGCCACGGACGCGCCACAGTTGGCCAGTTGGGAGAGTGTGGCGCCCATGCCCGAGCCGCTGGTGGGTGCGCAATCCGGGCCCACCGCTAGCTGGATCGCCGCCGAACAGGCATCGTTGGGTGCGGGGGAGCGCACACCTACCTGGAACGTGCTGGTTGAAGGCAGTGCCCAAAATTCATCCCACACGCGGAAGTAGTAAGCCTGCCCGGGCACAAGGTCCGTGCGCTCGTAGCACTCCGGATAGCCCGCCACGTACTGCCCCCAACAGCCGGCCGCGACGAGCGCACCGCAGGTGCCGGTGAACAATTCGATGATCGGTTGCAGATCCGGGGTGGGATACACTTCGATGCGCTGGTGCGCATCGGTGGCCACGAACTTGTACCACACATCATTGAGTCCGTAGGTCAGGAACCAGCAATCCGGGTATAGCCCCGACCACGTGGAGCCTGCGATCTCGCCGGCCGTGAGCGCGCATTCCGGAGATGGGGTGAGCAGGATGGCGCCCGTGCATTCGTCGTTCGGTGGCGGCGTGGGTGCCCACACACAAATGCCGAAGGTGCTGGTGGCCGGTGCTGTGCTGAAGTAATCATACACCCGCACGCGATAGGTCTGGCCGATGGTGAAGTTGGCGTAAGTGATGGCTTCGGTTCCACCGGACAGTGTGCCATCCGCGCAACCCAGGCTTACGGTGCTGCCGCACGCGCCGGAGAGCAGTTCCACCACCGCATCGAAATTCGTTGAGCCCTCCACCTGGATCGTCGCCTGGTTCGTGGTGGCCACGAAGCTGTACCATACGTCGTCGTTAGCGGTCCCCGTCCAGGTGTTGCAGAGGATCGCGGGCAGGGATTGGGTCGCATTGGCCACATCGCCGGTGACGAGCGTGCAGCTACTGCCCACGGTCAGTGCGATGGCTCCGGAGCAGTTGTCGTTCACGGGTGCCACATCCTCTGCGGCCCATGCGGCTTGCGACGCGCTGGTGAGCAACGTCACCGTTAGAACTCCGACCGCACGTAGCCGCGCGATTCGAGGGGAGGGAGGAAGCATGCGCATTGTTCTGCTCAAAGTTGATCTTCTCCACCGGATGGGCAATGTCCGGATGGACCCAAGTGCGCCGTGATCGCCGATCTTCTACTACTTTGGCAACATGCGCGAACGCCTCCTTTCGCTGTTCTTCTTCTTCTGCGTCGCCCTCGTTTCCGCCCAGGTGCCTTATGTGTTCCAGCACGCCTTCAATGGTGATGC
>JAGNSU010000087.1 GCA_017987895.1 Flavobacteriales bacterium
TGGACTTCAACGCGGAGGTGAATTTCCCGCCCAGCGACATCTCACAAGGCGTCGGCGTGCATCCGCACCGCGGCATCGAAACCATCACCTTCGCCTACAAGGGCAGCGTGGAGCACCACGACAGCAAGGGCAACCACGGCATCATCCACCCCGGCGATGTGCAATGGATGACAGCGGGTGGCGGTGTGCTGCACAAGGAGTACCACGAGCAGACCTTCAACCGCACAGGCGGCGCCTTCGAGATGCTACAGCTGTGGATCAACCTACCGAAGAAGCACAAGATGGTGCCGGCGAAGTACCAGAGCATCGCGCATACCAAGAAGCCCAAGGTGACGCTGCCCAAAGGCGCAGGCACCGTTCACGTGGTGGCTGGGGAGTACGAGGGCGTGAAGGGTATCGCCAGCGCGTACTCGCCCATCCACATGTACGACATGCACCTGAACGCTGGCGCCGATGTGAGCTTCCAACTGCCAGCGAACTACAACTCAGGCATCCTGGTGGTGGATGGCGCGATCACCGTGAACGGCATCGCCGCACCCGAAAACCACTACGCGCAATTGAAGAACGAAGGCGGATCGATCCGGATCCAAGCGGAGCGCGAGTGCATCCTGCTTGTGCTGAGCGGAGAGCCATTGAACGAACCCTACGTGAACTACGGTCCCTTCGTGATGAACACAGAGGAGGAGATCCACCAAGCGATCGAGGACTACAAAGCGGGGAAATTCGGGTTCTTGGAGGATTGAAATAGAGCCCACCCACATTGACCAACACGTTGGCTTCCGTTGATCCATGGTGAAACCGAACATCACCTTTCACCCTTCTCCTATGAAACGAACCATACTCGTCGCGCTGCTCCATCTGCCGCTGACCGCTCTTGCCCAGCCCGCGCTGGACTGGGCCTCCACCATGGGTGGCCTGGGGTCTGAAACCGGATCGGGGATCACCCGTGATGCGCTAGGCAATACCTACATCATCGGATCCTATTCCGACACGGCCGACTTCGATCCGGGGCCGGGCGTGTACAACCTCGTACCGGTAGACATCTACGGCGACTTCTTCGTCCAGAAACTGGACGTTAATGGCGACTTCGTCTGGGCCAAGGGGATCGGCTCCATCGGCGGCGATAACGGGTACGGTATCGCGGTCGATGCCTCAGGCAATGTGTATGTCACAGGGCATTACCGTAACACCGCGGATTTCGATCCGGATCCCGTGGATGTCTTCATGATGACGCCGGTCGGCGTGCAGGACGGCTTTGTGCTGAAGTTGGACACCGACGGCGAATTCCTCTGGGCCGCGACCTTTGGCAGCACCGCCGTGGACGGCTGCCGTGGCATTGTCCTCAACAGCACGGGAAACATCCTCATCTGCGGGTTCAATACCGGTAGCGCAGATATGGACCCGGACCCCGTTGACGTCTTCGACCTGACCGCTGTAGGGGCCTATTCCGAAGCCTACATCTGCGAGCTGACCGCGCTGGGGGATTTCGTGAACGCTTGGCTGGTCGGAGGAACCTATTACCAGAATCCGTTCGACATCACGGTGGACGCATCGGACAACATCTACATGGTAGGCCGGTACAGTGGCACAGCGGATTTCGACCCCGGTCCCAGCACCCAGAACCGGTCGAGCGTAGGTCTTACGGATGACATCTTCCTGCTCAAGCTGAACGCCGCTGGCGCATACCAGTGGGTGAACACGATCGGTTCCTCGGATGATGAGATGTCCACTTCCGTATCCGTTGATGGAAATGGTAGCGTTCACATCACCGGTGAATTCCGCGGCGCAGCGGACTTCGACCCCGGTGCGGGCGTTCAATCGATGACTCCTTTCGGTGGCAAGGACGTTTTCATCGCCACCTACACTTCGGCCGGACAATACGTTTGGGCCGGGCAGTTCGGCGGCACAGGTGACGAAACGGCCAGCAGTGTTTTCGCTCTGCCGGATGGTGAAGTGCTGTGCACCGGGCTTTTCTCCGGCACTGCTGATCTCGATCCCGGAGCCGGGGTGTTCGGGCTTACGACGAATGGCGCTTTCGCTGATGGCTTCCTGCTGCAACTGGACAACAGCGGCAGCCTTGATTGGGCGTTCGCGATCAGCGGCCCAGGTACCGACGCGGGAAGCGACGTTCTTCAAGATGCCTCGGGAGCTATCCTCTGCACCGGGTACTTCAGCGATGTGGTGGATCTGGATATCGGTCCCGGTGTTTCCAGCATCACATCGAGCGGGGAATTCGATGCCTTCGTGTGCACGTTCGATGCGAACTTGAGCGTGGGAACGACTCTCGATCCATTCGTACACCCACGGATTTCCATTCAACCGAACCCGTTCACCGACCGCACAACGATCCAATTCGCCGAAGAACAGTGGAACGCTACGATCACGATCACGGATGGGCTCGGCCGAGTGGTGCGCACGATCGCTGGTGTGAATGGTTCCAGCACCATCGTGGAGAAGGGTGGCTTGAGCGCGGGCTTGTACGTCGTGCGTATCGACAGCGGATCCCAGCCTACGTTGAGCACAAGGCTGTTGGTGCGTTAACCGTGGCGTAGATCAAGTAGAACGCGCACTTCAACTACGCTCCCTTCGCGATGCACACCGAGGATTAGATCTGCGAAGCGCTCGAGGTCCGTAGAGCAGGGCCATCCGGGTACCTGGAGGATCGGCGGATCAACCTGTCCACCATGGGTGCCAGGCCGCGAGCTATACCGCACTCGAAAAGCGCGTTATCAAGCCGCCTACCGCAAACCAGGTGAAGGCCCGAGCACCTTCACCGAGCACGGCGCCGGACCGCGCAACGGAGGCGAGATATACCGGATCGAGCGAGGTGCCGTCCAACCGCGGCAGAACCATCCTCCAGAGAACTGGAGCGGATCAGCGGGGGCGATCCTGTTTGAGGATCAGCCATGCCACACTGGCGATGACCAGGTTCTTGATGACGTACTGCCCGACCAGCGTGAGCGCGAACGGAGCCTGTGTGAAGCAGATATCCGGAAAGAGGAACAAGGGCGAGAAGGTGAAGAGCATATGGGCCAGCAGCACATGGAGCCCTGCGCGCGAACCGGAACGGGTAAGAAGCGCAAAGCCAATGGCGCATTCCAAACAAGCGAGCAGCACCATGGCGACCTGACCATGGATCAGGCCAACGGTCAATGCGGTGATGGTCCTTCCGGCCAACGCCTCGGCAGGGCTCAGGCCCGGGAAGAATTTCAATGCACCGAACCAGATGTAGCACAGGGCGATGCTCCAACGTACCAAGGAGAGCGGTTGCACCGCTGCTCGCTTGCCCGGGGCGGCTATGGTGTCCGTTGGTGCGAGGATCCCGGTGCGCATGGGCCGATCTTGTCGTGGGAAAATACCGGGCGCGGTCCTATACGAAAGTCATCTTTGGGTGGTCGCGACGGATCGTCCTGCCAAATACCGACCTGTTCGTGCGGAACTTGGTATCCACCATGCCTATTCGTTCCGAACGCGCGGCCCAGCGTGTCATGCCGGTTCAAGGTGGCGCATGGTTCGATCGGCGATCCCCGGACAAAGCGGAAGCCCCCCGGTGGATCGGAGGGCTTCTTTTCAAAAGGCTGCGGTACTAACGGGCGACGACCAGACGCTGCACCGTGTATTCATCCGCACGCGTAACGCGCACCATGTATATCCCTTCCGGTCGGTCACTGACATCGAGCACGAGGTTCGTGCCGTCCTCGATCGCAGCTACGTTCCATGATCCCACCAAACGGCCAGTGCCGTCCAACAGCTCCACCGCGGAAGGGACATCTGCCGGGGGTAGCACGATCGTCACCAAGGTGCTCGCCGGATTCGGATGGA
Source organism: Flavobacteriales bacterium (assembly GCA_017987895.1). Taxonomy (GTDB): domain Bacteria; phylum Bacteroidota; class Bacteroidia; order Flavobacteriales_F; family PHOS-HE28; genus PHOS-HE28. Next base: position 3,823 of record JAGNSU010000087.1, read on the forward strand.
TGCCGATGGAGGCAGCGTCATCGCCCCCGTCCAGGCCGCCCTCTACCATGCCTTCCATCCCTTGCATGCTGAACGGCGTTCCACTGATCTGCACGGTGAGCGTATAGCACTGCGAGGTATTGTACGCACCGCTCGCGCCGTTCACGCGCACACGGTAGTTGGTGCTCACCGTGCTGGTGTTGTAAACCACCTGTTCATTGGTGGTGCCCGAATTGAGCGAGGAGGCCAACAAGGTGCTGCTCCGGTAGAGCCGCAAGTTGTAATCGGCCGGAAGGCCCGTCAGGGTCACCTTGATATTCCTCTGGCCGCTGGTATTGCTGAAACGGAACCAGTCCAGATCGGTCCCACTACTGATCAAGGCAGTGAGCGTGGTGTTCGAGGATATCTGCGCAGGGGTGGTGCCGTTCGGTTCATAAGCATCGGTGCATGTGCCCGCTGTTGTAGTGAACGAGGTCAAAGGAGCATAGGTCGATGAGCCGCTCGCGCAAACGGTGAGCACTTGGAAATGATAGGCTGTGCCTGGGGTGAGAGCATTCAATACATAACTGGCCGAGGTCAGCCCGGTCACCGTGGTGTAGACGCTCCCCCCGGTCGGTTTCCATTGCAGAGTATAGGTCGACGCACCCGCAACACTTCCCCAGGACAAGGCGGCCGACGTAGCGGTGACGCTGCCTGCGACAAGGCCGGAGGGCGCTGCACATGCCGGTGGTGTTGTACCACACCCGCTCCCTAGACAGGAGGCCCCGTTCACGTTGTTCGTGATCAAGGTCGTGGGCTGGGGCCCGAAGCCATTGCTGAACTTGATCCCCGCGCTGGTGAGGTGGCAATAGCTCATGATGGTTCCACCCACGCTCGACGAAGGCACGGGACCGGCCGCACAACTTCCCTCGGAGTAGCCAGCTGCCGGCCCGCAACCATCGATCGCGGTGTTGTTGCCGTTCCACGCGCAGGCATGCGTGTGCTTCGACCCCATCAGATGGCCTTGCTCGTGCGTCACCACTTCCACGCTCCAACTGTACGCGGGTACGTTCTGGAAAGTGCTGTTGATGTCACTGTAAGCCATCTTGTAGCGCGTCTGGCTATTGCACAACCCGTTCAACCAGGCGACGCCACCGCCCCCGACGTAACCGAGCAGGTGCGCCAGATCACCATTGAAGCTGGTGCGATAGGTTCCGAATTGGCTGAGCAAACTGCTCGTGGTCGTGGCGGTGTAAGGGCTCGGCACATCCCATACGAACACTTGTTGCAGTGCCACCGTGATGCCGTCGTTGGCGTAGAGCGTGGCGCTTTGGTTGAAGAGCCCTGTGACGTAGCTCGTGGCATTGGCCACGCTACCCTTACCTTGGAAGATATCGTAGTTCACCTCCCAGTAGAGACGCACGCACTTCAGTGTTTTGGGTCCGCCTTGCAGTTGATCCTCCGTGTAGGGGACACCATCATCCACCGTGCCGCATGATGGTGCCGTACCATCGAGAAGGTCTTCGCGGCGATAGAGCACATGTGTTCCGTCGTTCGCCCCGTCGATCCCACCCAGTACGAGATCACCAGCATCACCGCTGATCATACCCATCACCTCGCCCTCGAACACACTGATAGCCACCACCGAGCCCATTACACCGCGCTGCATGCCGCGATAGTGCAGACCGGCGGGTACGACCGCAGCAGCACCTGTACTGGCCTGGATCACCGAGAAGTCGTCCGTGGTGATGGATGCCCGTTCGAGATCGAGTGTGATCGTGGTGCCCTCGAAAGGCAGGTCGAGCGCCAATTGATCGGGCTGGTCCCGCATGACGGTTTCGATATCGGCGGCACGCAGTTGAAGGACGGTGGCTTCCGCGATCGCATGATCCCAAAGTGCATCCGTAGTGACGGATCGTGTTACTGCGTTAAAGAGCGTGGCCCCTTGGAAGGAGCCGCCGGCGCTGCGGAGGGCTTCGATCCGTTGAGCGACCTGACCGTGTTCCGATTGGGCGAACCCCGCCGCTGTGATGGACCCGAAGGCCATGATGGTGAATAAGTGTCGCATACGTTCGATGAAGTTGTGTTCAGGTGCTGTTCCGGCGGGCGAAACTATCCGCATCAACAGCCTTGCCTACGTTGACGCCCCCTTCCCGTCGTTGGTATTCGACCAACGAGGATCATTTCCGGCCCGAGCGGATGTGTCGACCGTTGCGTGCGAACAGAAATGGGAGCCTCCCGACGGTGTCCCGTCGTATGCGACTTACGCGATCCTGGGCTTCGCGATCACCGCTTCAGGGGCGGGTCCGTGGCGCGGGTGAGGTGGAACTCCATGCGCTGGTCCGCATCCGCTGTTCCGGCTATCCATGCCTTCAGGCCGTCCTTCCCCTCCAACTGATAGCCGATCCGTTTCGGGAAGTCGTGTTCTTTGTTCTCGAAGATCCATGTATCCGGTTCAGCGCTCACGCGCATGAAACAGGTCACACTCTTTCCACCAGGCGAGGCGAGATAAAGCCAGTGCCCCGCGAAGGATGTGATGCGCAACTGTTCCTGTCCCACCTCCTTCTCCCCCGACCAAGTAGTACTCCTGCCCTCATAGGTGTTCGCGTCCACCTGGCGCCATTCCTCCATATAACGATCGCCCCCGACGGTCCCTTCCCAAATGCCGGCAAGGCGCTTGGGCCAGCCATCAGCGGGCGCTTGGGCGAAGCAGGTAACAGCGCACAGCGTCGCACAGACGGCCCCGGCGATCCGAATGACGGGCACAGATGGCATGATCATGGAGAGGTTTTTTGATAAGCTGGGACGGCAAAGGTGTGCTCCCCAGGCCGAACCAGCTTTTGACGCTTGGCAAATGCGGTCCGGGGCCCAACTAATGGAGGCGTCCTCCGCATAACATTCCCACACTTTCGCACTTTCTGGGATCCTGGAGCCGTGGAACGCCCCAATTTTGTGCCTTCCCAAATTCCGAGCGAGCATGTGGCGGCCGATCTTTTTTGCGCTTCTCCCCTTCCTCTTGGTCCGTTGCGGCACCGCGAACGGCAAAGCCGCTGGTGCGGAAGACGGGACCGCGAGTGCGGATCCCAAAGCATGCGCGCCGGCCCCGGTCATACCCGCGAGCAACGTGAAGATCGCCATGGTGATGCACGAGCTCCTCAGCGGCGCCATGAAGAACCCGGAGAACGCCTTCCTCAACAGCATGCGCGCCGAACAGCATGGCCGAATGGCAGCGCAACAGACCAACCCTGGCGAACGGATGAAATACCTGACCTATCAAGGTTGGGAATTGATCAATGCAGGTCAGAACCGGGAGGGCATCGCTGTTTGCGAGGAAGTCGTCAACGGCATGCTCGCAGGGCGTTTCAATTACCCCCCGGATTCACGCCGAAAGATCCTACACCTACTGGCATTGGGCTATCTCCGGCTGGGGGAAAGGACCAACTGCCAGATGAACCACAACAATGAATCGTGCATCCTCCCCATTAGCGAAAAGGCCCAACACACACAGGAGGAGGGTTCCCGCAAGGCGATCGGCATGTACACCCGCATTCTACAGGAGTTCCCTGACGACCTGAGCGCACGTTGGCTGATCAATGTGGCCTATATGACCCTGGGTGAACATCCGGAGAAGGTCCCATCGGCGTGGCTCATCCCCACGTCCGCGTTCGACGGGCCTAAAGACTTCCCACGCTTCCCTGATATCGCAATGGACCTGGGCCTGGAGCAAGACATGAACACCCTGGCCGGTGGTATCTGCATGGAGGACTTCAACAACGATGGTCACCTCGACCTGCTTACATCATCCTGGTCCCTCAGCCAGCACATGCGCCTGTTCTTGAACAAAGGTGATGGATCCTTCGAAGAGACCACCGAGCAGGCGGGCATTGCCGGGATCACCGGTGGATTGAACATGGTACACGCCGACTATGACAACGATGGCAACATCGATGTCCTTGTGCTGCGTGGGGCTTGGATGAACAGTCTCCCGCAGCCCAACTCGCTGCTGCGGAACAACGGGAACGGCACGTTCGAGGACGTCACCGAGCGTGCGGGCTTGTTCTTCTACAACAACACCCAAGCGGGCCAATGGGGCGACTTCGACAATGACGGGTTCCTCGATCTCTTCCTGGGCCAGGAAGCACGTGCGAACCCGCCCCTGCCTTGCCACCTCTTCCATAATAATGGCGACGGCACGTTCTCCGATCAGGCCGCCGCTGCCGGTGTCGATGTGATCGGGATCATGAAGGGGGCGGCGATGGGCGATGTGAACAACGATGGACTCCTTGATATCTACGTCTCCAACTTGGGCGGGCCGAACAACCTTTTCATCAACCAAGGTCCCAACGCACAAGGCCAATGGACCTTCGTGGATCGCGCCGAGCAGGCCGGTGTTACCAAGCCCATCGATTCATTCCCCACCTGGATGTTCGACTTCGACAACGATGGCTGGCTGGACATCTTCTGTTCTACATACGACACCAAGACCCGTGGCGAGTATTCCGCTGAGGTGGCGGCCGGCTATCTCGGGATCCCTCTCAAGGCGGAGATCCCGCGCCTTTACAGGAACAACCACGATGGCACTTTCAGCGATGTGACCGTGAAGGCCGGCCTCGCTCAACCTCTCTTCACCATGGGTTGCAACTTCGGCGACCTGGACAATGATGGCTTCCCGGATTTCTACCTGGCCACGGGGGAACCCGAGTTGCGGTCCATCATTCCGAACCGCATGTTCCGCAATAATGGGCATGGCGGATTCGAGGATGTGACCACCCCGGGAGGGTTCGGGAACCTTCAAAAGGGGCATGGGGTGGCGTTCGGGGACCTCGACCATGATGGGGACCAGGACGTATTCAGCATGCTTGGCGGCGCTTATGAAGGTGATGGCTACCAGAAGGCGCTCTTTGAGAACCCGGGCATGGGCAACCAGTGGATCACGCTCCAGTTGCAAGGGACCAGCAGTCCCAAAAGCGCGATCCACGCAAGGATCCATGTGACCGTAAGCGGAACAGCCGGGAAGCGCGACATCTATGCCATGGTGAGCACGGGCGCCAGTTTTGGTAGCGAATCGCTTCAACAGGAGATCGGACTCGGGCGTGCAGAACGTATCGACCAGGTCGAAGTCACCTGGCCCGGGAACCGTGGGAAACAGGTCTTTACAGGTTTGTCGATGGACAAGACCTACCGCATCGTGGAAGGCGAGCCGACAGCGGCCGATGTCACCCTCCCGGCTTTCTTATGGAAGCGCGGTGGTGCCACCCATGAGCACACTGCCGAACACCACTAAAGAGGATCTCGCCGGAAGGTCCCGGTCATAGGCGGCGGGCCGAAAGGTTCGTTCCCCAAGCGCTTCGTTGCGTCCATCGAAGGGTTTCGACATTCCGTCGAGATCTTGCGCCGTCCGTCGAGCTGGACCGTAGCACCGTGTGAAGAATCAGGTGCACATGGGCCACAATTACCAGTTCCAGAGGACAAGTAGCCGATGCCGTATTTCTTGGGCGGTCCCCCTGTTGATGATGGGGCTTTCGGCGAAGGCCACGCACATCAGCGGCGGCGAGATCTACTACGATTGTCTGGGCAACAACCAGTACGAGGTTACCCTGATCGTCTACCGCGACTGCTTCGGGGTGCAACTCGACAATCAGGTCACCGTTGACTTCCAAAGCCCGTGCGATACGCTGAGCGTGACGCTGAACACCCCCCAGCCCGTCGAGCTTTCCCAACTCTGCGGTCTGCAACTGCCCAACAGCACCTGCAACGGCGGTAACCTGCCCGGCATCGAACAGTACACGTACACCACGGTGATCACCCTGCCACCCTGCGCCAGTTGGACCATGAGCTGGGTAGGGCGCAATCGGAACGCGGCCGTGGCGAACCTTATCGATCCGGACGATCACGCGATGTACATCGCCACCACTTTGAACAACACCGTGGACCCTTGCGACAATTCGACGGAGTTCACCAACATCGCGAGTCCCTACGTCTGCCTCAATTATCCGGTCGCATACAGCTACGGCGCCTTTGATGTGGACGGCGACTCTTTGAGCTATGCCCTGGTGGGTGCGCTCGACGAATTCGGGGTCCCCATCCCTTATGTGCCGCCTTACACCGGACTTGAACCGATCACTGGGATAACCTTGGATCCCTTGACCGGACTGCTGAGTTTCACACCATACATGGCCGGTAACTGGGTGGTCGTGGTGGAAGTGAGCGCTTGGGACAGTTTGGGCAATTTGATCGGCACCGTAATGCGCGACATGCAGTTCATCGCCTATCCCTGCACGAACGTCCCGCCTGACGCTTCCACCGGTGTTATTGGCACTACGACGGGCACGGCGCAACAGACCGGTATGAACAGCGTGAACGTCTGCGAATCGGGTGATTTCTGCTTCAACTTCCAGATCAGTGACCTGAACGCCAACAACATCCTGACCGCCACCAGCAACGTGGGGCAGAACCTACCAGGTGCCACGTTCAACTACTCGGGCACGAACCCGATCACATGTACAGTGTGCTGGACGGGGTCCATGGGCACGGCCGGCTTCTACCCTTTCATCGTCACGGTGAACGATGGTGCTTGCCCGATCCCCGCGTTCCAGACATACGTCTACGGCATTACCGTGCTCCCCGGCATGTTCATCGACATCGTTGCCGTCGATGAGAGTTGCGCGGGAAACGGCGACGGAAGCGTGAGTGTGAGCGTGATCTCCGGCACCGCACCGTACGGCTATAGCTGGTCCAACCTCCCGGATACCACCGCAGTGGTGAACGTGGGTGCTGGCACTTACACCGTGATCGCCTCGGACGCGAGCGGATGTGTCTCCGCACCGGCCACCGCAGTGGTGAACGCTCAAGCACAGCCCAACGGGGCCAACGCAGGACCTGACCTGCTCGGGTGCCTCGATCAGCTTCCGGTGCAATTGAACGGAACTGTGACCAATGCGACCGGAGGTATTTGGAGCGGCGGTGCGGGGACCTTCCTGGGTGCTGGCCTTAGCGTGACCTATCAGCCCACGGCCGCAGAACTGGCGGCAGGGGGCGTGGATCTCCTGCTCACCACCACTGGCAATCCGCTTTGCGCCGCTGATGTGGACACGGTACATATCCTGCTGAGCGATGATCTGCTCAACGCTTCGGTGAGCGGTACGGACGCGCTCTGCAATGGATCAGCCGGCGGCACCGCGAGCTACCAACCTGCGATCCCTGGCGTAAGCTATCAGTGGAACGCACCCGGTGCCCCGACCACGGCGCAGATCGGTGGTCTGCCCGCTGGGAATTACAGCGTGACCGCGACGGATGCGGCAGGGTGTAGCGTGACCCTCCCCGTCACGATCGGTCAACCGGCCGCGCTCACCCTGGCCGCGCTCACCGCTACGGATGAAACCTGCGCCGGACTGAACAACGGTTCGGTGACCGCTGCTGCCTCGGGTGGAACGGGACCTTACGCTTACGCTTGGAGCAATGGAGAAACCACTTCCTCGATCACCGTGGGCGCGGGTTCGTGGACCGTTCTGGTCACCGATGCGAACGGATGTGCTCCAGTGAGCAGCACAGCGACGGTGAATGCGCTAGCCCAACCCAACAGCGCCAATGCAGGCCCCGACCTGATCGGCTGCATGGACGAACTGCCGCTGGATCTGAGCGGCACGGTGCAGAACGCAACAGGTGGTCAATGGAGCGGTGGAACGGGTGCTTGGACCGGTACTGGCCTCAACGTACAGTACACCCCCACCGTGCCCGAGATCCAGAACGGCTCTTTGCTGCTCTTCCTCACCACCACGGGAAATACGAACTGCGCTGCGGATGTGGATAGCGTCGTTGTGCAATTGTCCAACAGCTTCCTCGGAGCGCAGATCACCAGCACCCCAGCTGATTGTTTTTCCACTGCGACCGGCTCAGCGACCTTCCTGCCGATCACATCCGGCCTCTCCTACCACTGGAACGATCCCAGCGGTCAGGTCTCCAACCCCGCGGTGGGTCTGGGTTCCGGCACATACACCGTAACGGTCACGGATCCATTGGGCTGTGATACGAGCATGTCGGTCACCATCGCACAACCCACCGCGCTGCAAGCCTCCTTGACGCAGAGCGCCGATCCACTCTGCGCCGCATCGGCCAATGGCTGGGCCACCGTGCAGGCCAGTGGGGGAACCCCGGGGTATACCTACCAATGGGATGCGGCCGCGAACAATCAGTTGGGGCCCACCGCGAGCGGACTTCCCGCAGGGAGCTTCTCGGTCACGGCCACCGATGCGAACGGCTGTACCGTGCAACTGTCCACTACGCTGGGTGCGCCGCCCCCGATCATGCTCAGCGCCCAAGTGCCCGACACCGTTTGCGTGAACGCGCCAACACTGCTGAGCGCACAAGCCGCAGGGGGTACGGGCAACCTGATGATAAGCTGGGGCGGGATCGGTACAGGCACAAGCATCACCCACAGCTTCGCGACCAACCAGGTCGTGGTGGTCACCGTGGTGGATGCAGTGGGCTGCAGTGGCCCGGTGCTCACCTTTCCGGTCACCGTTCTCAACCTCCCAGCAGCGCAACTGTTGACCTCGGGAGATGCGGTCGTATGCCCGGGAGACACTGCGACAGTGAGCGCGCAGGTGCAAGGCTATCCGGCCAACGTGCAGCTCTGGTGGCCACAACTCGGACAATTCGGAACAGGACCGTTCAGCGTTCCAGTGCCCGCCGACATGACCTTGGATGTGGTGGCAACTGACGCTTGCGGCAACACCCTGAGCCAGGTGCTCCAACTCCAGGTCGATGAGCCTCCCCAATTCGTGCTTCCACCGCTTTTCGCTGAAGGATGCGCGCCCCTCACCGTGCAATTCCCGGATACCATTGTGGACGGGACCTTCACCTACCTCTGGACCTTCGGCGACGGCGCCAGTTCCGTGACCGAAGCGCCCATGCACACCTTCCAAGCGGGTACCTGGAACGTGGGGCTCACGGTGACCACTGCGCTCGGCTGCAGCAGCAGCGCCCCAGCGCCTGGCGTGGTGATCGCGTACGCCCCTCCCACGGCAGCCTTCACGGCGAGCCCTTGGATCACCGATGCGGACAATGCCCTCATCACTTTCACCGATCAGAGCACCGGTGCGATCA